>JAFZML010000004.1 GCA_017553255.1 Bacteroidales bacterium
CTCTATCCCATCCGTGTGGTAGACCTTGGAGGCGGAAAAATCGGCCTCAACCTCCACCGCTGGCACATTTGCAAGGACGCCTATGAAAAAGGGCGCCGCGAAGGAATCCGGGTATACCAGTTCCTCCGCGGGCCGCTTACAGAAGCCTTTGGGCAGGAGTTTTATTCTGCCTTGGAAGCCGCCGCCAAAATGCTCATAGCGGCGTCATAGTCACTTTCGTTTACCTTTACTTCAATTGGCCTGGAATAGCCAAGGGACGGATAGGAGGAATCTGCCCCAAACACTCCGGCGGGGATGCCGTTGTCTCCAAGAAGGGCAACGCACATATCGGCCATGACCTTTTCCGTGAAGGTGGCAACTGTCTTGAAGCTTTGTTTATCAGTCTCCATAGTCATTGATTTTACGTTCTATAGTCATAACAACCCTTGAGAGGTCCCTTACAAGGCCTTCTATTTCAAAACCGCCAAGGACGGATTCTATGGTGATGGTGTCTTCCCACATGCGGGCAATCCTGTTCACGGGGCTTTTGAGACGGTATTTCCGGCCGCCGTCAGGGGTGCTCCCGGAAAGGCAGTAGCCACGGATTTCCATGGCTGCGTCAATATTGTTCCACATTGGGGCGGGGTCTCCGGTTGCGCGTACCTTCCTTTTCCCATAGCCGAAGAAAGGGTATGCCAGGCTCATGACGGCAAATAGCCCAAGGATCATCCAGATGGAGCTCCAGCCGTTACGGAAAGCTATGGCAACGTCCTTTGACACCATGCCCGTGAGCATCAGAATGCCAATAATCAGGACAAAGATCAGTGTTATCTGGACAAAATATTTTGCCGATCTTCTGAGGTGTGTCATACCAGTTCCCTTATTATCTGGTCACTTACAAAGAATTTGCTTTCAGGAATGCGGTAGCGCTTCCCTACTTTCACCAGGGCTCCTTCCCCTGTGAGGCGCTGGATGGCGCCAGGCTGGCAGTTTGCTTCCAGGAATTCCGCGTCTGCGCCGCGGGCGGTCCTGAGGCTAAGCATGAGGGTTTCCATAATTTCATCCTCCACGCTCAGGGATTCCTCCGTGCGGGTATAATCCGCAATTTCCTGGCTGTTCCAGCTCCTGCCCCTGCCGCTGAAGGAATGTGCCGATGGCCCAAGCCCCACGTAAGGCTTCCGCTGCCAGTAACCTCCGTTGTGCTTTGCCTCGAAGCCGGGCTTTGCGAAGTTGGAGATTTCATAATGGTTGTACCCCGCCGCGTGAAGCTTGTGGCAAAGGATGTTGTACTGGCGGGCGCACTGCTCATCTGATGCCTCTTCGTATTCTCCGGCCTCCAGCCTGTGGGCAAGGACGCTGTCACCCTCTACGGTGAGCTGGTAGCAGGAAATGTGCTCCGGCTTCAGTTCCAGGGTGTCATCAATTGTGCGCTCCCAAACTTCATCCGAGAGGTTTGAAAGGCCGAAGATAAGGTCTACGCTCACGTTCAGGAATTCCGCTTCACGGGCAAGGCGCACTGCCTCACGGGCACGCTCTGCGTTATGACGGCGGTTCATCCACCGGAGGAGGTCATCGTCCAGTGACTGTATGCCGATACTGATGCGGTTGCACCCAAGCATCCTGAGGCTCTGGAGGTAGGGGAGACCCTTTTCCACAACGTCCTCCGGGTTTACCTCCATGGTAAACTCCGTGTATGGACCGCCGTGGCCGCATTCCTCAAGAGCCAGCAGAATCTTTGTAAGATTTGACAGCGGAAGCACGGATGGCGTTCCGCCGCCAAAATACAGGGTGTGAAGGCTGTCATCCATCTCATTGCAGCGGCTTTTAATCTCCTGACACACCATACGGGTATATGTGTCAAAGGCGCCTTCCCCTGGGATTTCACGGAAGAAATCACAGTAGGTGCAAAAGCTTTTGCAAAAGGGGACGTGAATGTATATCATACTAGCGAAGCATGCATTCGGCCTTGCCGAGGAGGCTCTTTCCAGTGTACACTTCCAGGGTATATACGCCCTTTACATATTCCTCAATGTCATTGATGTAGATGGAGAGGTCTACCTCTGCGCCTTCATAATCCACTTCACGGGAAGCGGTGGCCTGGAGGACTTCACCATTCACGGAGAACTCCGTGGATTCATTGTTCATGAGGAGGATTCCTTCAGGATCCTTTACGCGGACATACACGCGAAGCGGACCGCGGTCTGCCAGCGAATTCTCTACAAGCGTAAGTCCTGCAACCATGTAGTCTACGCGGCTGTGACGGTCTCCGGGTTTGTTGTTGCTGTAGTATCCGGTGAGGGAGATGGCACGGGCCTTCAGGACCTTGCCGGCATTTACCTGGCTGGAGAGGGTTTCAACCTGCTGGGACAGTTCCTCATTTGCACTGCGGGCCTCTGCCGCCTCACGGCGTGCTGCTGCGGCGTCTGCGGTGAGTTTCTTGTTGAGGGTGTTCAGGGAGTCAATCTGGACAATGTAGCCCTTCATAATGGTTCTGAGGGTGCCCAGTTCCTTCTCATACTGACGGATTTTTGCGCGGTTGGTGGCCTCCGTGTGGTTGAGCTTTTCAATGAGCATTGCAACCTGTTCACGGGAGGTATCCAGCTGGCTGTTGATGGCGTCATAGTCTGAGCTAAGCTGTGAGAAGTCACTCTGGAGGTCCTTCATTTGCTGTGCAAGCTCTGATTTTTCGCTTTCCAGGGCCTTCACAAGGGTGCTCCTCTGATAGAGCATATAGCCAAGAACAAGGGCCAGCGCCACGGCAACGCATGCCAGGATGGTCATGACCGTGCGTGGGCCTTTGTTTTCTTTACGTTCGCGTTCTTCACGCTCGATTCTCTCAAGGGGATCTTCGTTTGCCATAATAATCAGTGTTTTATTTATTTACAAAGATACGGAAAAAACTTCTATCTGGTTATTGGAAGGTTTTTAATAGTGATGACACGCTCGTTTTCTACGAAATCTGTTTTGTCGGCATAATAATGGAAATATGCCTTGGTAAACTCTGTGGCGTACTCGTCTACATTTTTTACTATTATCCTGAATTTTCTGGGGACATCCCTTTCTATCACCAACTCCGGGAACCAGTAAGACCTGTTTCCGTCAACCTCAAACATCATAACCTTGCTGTCTCCGCTTTGATATAGGTTTCCTTCGTCGTCATAGAACCTGCAGCTGGGATACATATTGGATGTAGAGAAAATCAGTTTTTTCCAATTGCAATGGCTTGTTATAAGGAGATCTATAACCACATCATCTCCTTCAGAAAAGGCCCTTTTGACCGCCACGTCAATGGAGGAGCTGCCGGAACTCACTTTTGCCTGTGCCCCGGCATAGATGAAGGATGACAATAAAAGAACAACTGCAAGGATTATCCGTTTCATAATGACAAGATACTTGTGTTTGTACAAATATAACTATATTTGCGGAAAATCGGTTCAAATATGGACGGGAATATTTTCAGGGAGAGGGTAGAGGCTGCAAGGGCGCTGATGCGCTCAAACCATTGGGATATCCTCATTCTTACGGGCGGGGATCCGCACGGATGCGAATATCCGGCGCCGCGCTGGCAGCAGGTTCCGTGGCTTTCCGGTTTTACCGGGGAGGCCGGGGACCTTGTTATTACCGCAGACCACGCCGGTCTGTGGACGGATACGCGTTATTTCATCCAGGCAAACAGGCAGCTTGCCGGAAGCGGGATTGAGCTTCACAAGATGCGCGTCCCGGAACAGGTGCCAATCCCTCAGTGGATAGCCTCCCTTGGCCTTGATGAGCCCACAATCGCAGTTGACGCTCTTTGCCAGAGTATCTCCGCAGTGAGGGAGCTGCAGGATGCGGTGCCATCGGCCATAATTGTGCCGGTGCCGGACATAATAGGGCCGCTTTGGCAGGACAGGCCGGCAATCCCATCCACGCCCGTCATCACCCTTGGGGAGGATATGGTTGGAGAGAGCAGGGAGGCCAAAATAGGCCGTCTGCGTAAATGGCTGGTCCTTCAGGGGGCCGATGCCATCCTCCTCACCGCCCTTGATGAGATTGCCTGGCTCCTCAACGTACGCGGCCAGGACATAGACTACAATCCGTTTGTGATATCATATCTTCTGGTGTCCCTGGAGGAAGTCCGGTGGTTTGTGAGGAAGGACGCCTATGAGGACCCTGACACTGAAACCCAGGCCAGTTTTGAGGAACTTGAGGCCGATTCAATAAGCATCAGGGACTATTCAGACATTGATTTCACCCTCGCTTCACTCCGCCTTGACGGCGTGGACAAAATATGCGTGGATCCTTCTGGAATAAACTATGCCCTGAGGGATGCCATAGAGGACGGAGACCTTCTTCCGGAGGTTATTGAGACCAGTTCCCCTGTCCCGCTCTGGAAGGCCGTGAAAAATTCTGTGGAGATAGACGGAATGAAGGAAGCGCACCTTGAAGACGGCCTTGCCATGGAGCAGTTCCTTTACTGGCTCTCTTCCCGTGCAGGCTCTGTCACGGAGTGGGATGCCGCGTGTGAACTTGGCCGTCTTCGTGCCCGTATCCCGGGGTACAGGGGAGACAGTTTCCAGACAATTTCGGCCTATGGGGAAGGCGCAGCGCTGCCGCATTATATCACCCCGGTGGAAGGATCATCCCTTCTGGAAGCCCGCGGTCTGTACCTGGTGGACTCCGGCGGGCAGTACCTCTTTGGAACTACGGACATCACCCGTACAGTGCCCCTGGGACCATGCACGGCGCTTGAGAAGGAGGACTATACGCTGGTTCTGAAGGGTCACATAGACCTTGCAATGGCGGTATTCCCGGCGGGTACGGCCGGCTGCCAGATAGATGCCCTCTCGCGTGAACCGCTTTGGCGTGCGCGCAGGAACTTCGGCCATGGAACCGGGCACGGCGTTGGCTTCTTCCTTGGCGTACATGAAGGCCCGCAGGACATTCGGCAAAACTTCAATTCCCAGGCGCTTATGCCCGGAATGATAGTCTCCGACGAACCGGGAATCTACCGGGAAGGGATGCACGGGGTGCGTCATGAAAACCTTCTTCTGGTGCGGCGCCTTGGAGACAACGAATTCGGCTCATGGCTTGGCTTTGAAACCCTTACCCTGTGCCATTTTGACACTTCCTGCCTGGACGTTTCCCTTCTTGATGCCGATGAAATTGCCTGGCTCAACGCGTACAACCGGCGCGTGTATGAGACGCTGGCTCCCCGCCTTCCCGCAGAGGTTGCCGCGTGGCTGCGTGA
>JAFZML010000074.1 GCA_017553255.1 Bacteroidales bacterium
CAAGGGCTTCTCCCTGGCCGTTCACGATGGTTACCAGAACGCTTACAGCGCCATTATCGACGGTCAGGTAACAACCCTCCTCACCGGTATCATCCTCTACATCTTTGGTTCCGGTCCTGTGCAGGGCTTTGCTACCACCCTTATCATCGGTATCATCACTTCCGTTCTTACCTCCATCTTCGTGACCCGCATCATCTTCGACGACCGAATCAAGGCCGGCAAGACTGTTGCCCTTTCCAATAAGCTCACCCAGAACATCCTCAAGAACACTAAAGTGGACTTTATCGGCCTCAAGAAGTGGTCTTATGTGATTTCCGGCGCCCTTATCATCGTCTCCATCGCTTCCATTGCCTTCAAGGGCTTCAGCTATGGTGTTGATTTCACCGGCGGCCGTACCTACATTGTCCGCTTTGACAAGAGCGTTACCGCAGAGGATGTACGCGCAAGCGTTGAGGATGTCTTCAAGGCTGCAGCTGAGGCCGAAGGCATTGACCAGTACTCAGTTGAGGTAAAGCAGTTTGGTGGAGACGCCCAGATGAAGATCACCACCCAGTACAAGAATGATTCTGAGAGCACCGCTGTAGACGCTGAAATTGAGGCCCTCCTCTATGATGCCCTCAAGGGCTTCTACGCAGAGGAAATCCAGCTTCAGGACTTCACCTCAACCCTGGAGAACCCCAACGGTATCATCTCCTCAGATAAGGTTGGTCCTACAATTGCCCGCGATATCACCCGCAGCGCATTCATCGCTGTGTTCCTTGCCCTCATTGCAATCTTCGCATACATTGCAGTTCGCTTCAAGGGCTGGACATGGGGTCTCGGAGGCGTTGTGTCACTTGCACACACCGCTCTCATCGTGATTGGCTTCTTCTCCCTGTTCAACGGTATCCTGCCGTTCAACCTGGACGTAGACCAAACCTTCATTGCGGCTATCCTTACCATCATCGGTTACGCCATCAACGATAACGTGGTTATCTTTGACCGTATCCGTGAGCAGCGCGGCCTGCACCCCAAGGAAGACTTCCGCACCACGGTTAACACCGCTCTCAACGCAACCCTCACACGTACCCTCAACACGTCCGTGTCCACGTTGCTTCCTATGCTTGCCATTGCCATCTTCGGCGGTGAAAGCATTCGCGGTCTTGCCGTTGCACTTTGCCTTGGTGTTGTGATTGGCACCTACGCTTCAATCATGATCGGTACCCCTATCATGTACGATGCCACTGCCGCTGCCGCCCGCAAAGCAGAGAAGAAGTAGCCCGGCCGTCATTCCCGGCTCCCCATTGTCATTCTGAGCGAAGCGAAGAATCTCCCCGTGGAGCCAAATAGCTGATTTTCAGCTCTTTACACAGAAACGTCTACCCGATTTTGGGTAGACGTTTTTTCATATCTATCAATGTGTCAATCACTTAGCTCCACGGCTCATTTTTGCTGCAGGATGCCCTATGCCCTTCGGGCCGGTACGCGCCTTCGGCGCTATCCCTCCCGCATCGTCATGCCCGGCTTTGACCGGGCATCTCCTTGCGGGCCCCTCCCGTTCACGAAGACACGGGCGTCTACGCCGCCCGAAGGGCACAGGGCACTCCTGCCGTGGGTGTCGTGCTGCAAATTGTTGATAACTTTTTTCGGAGAATAGGCCGAAAAAAGTTATCTTTGTTCCTATGAGTTTTGTACACCTCCACGTCCATACCCAGTACTCAATCCTGGACGGACAATCTTCCATAGACAACCTCTTTTCCCGGGCAGAAGAACTGGGTATGCCGGCCCTTGCCATCACGGACCACGGCAATATGTACGGCGTGAAGGAGTTCTTCAAATGCGCCGGAAAGCATAAGAGCGTAAAGCCTATAATCGGCTGTGAGATTTACGTCTCAAAAGGGGACCACAGGCTTAAGGAAAAGGGCTACTACCACCTCATTCTCCTGGCAAAGAACTACCAGGGGTACCTGAACCTTGTGAAGATTGTCTCTGAGGGTCACATCAACGGAATGTACTACCGCCCGCGTGTGAGCCATGAGATTGTGGAGAAGTACCATGAGGGGCTCATCTGCTCATCGGCCTGCCTTGCCGGAGAAATCCCGCGCCTTATTATGGCGCATGACTCTGAAGGCGTTGAAAAGGCTATCCTCTGGCACAAGAGGGTCTTTGGAGAGGACTATTACCTGGAGGTGATGAAGCACAAGACGGAGGTCCCGGGCCTTTCCAATGAGCTTTATGAGCAGCAGTGCTACTACACTGAGGAAATCTTCAAGCTGGCGGAAAAATTCGGCATAAAGGTCATTGCCACCAACGACGCCCATTTTGTGAGAAAGGAAGACGGCCCCGTCCATGACCGCCTTATCTGCCTCACCACCAATTCTTTCATAGATGATCCCCAGCGTCTGCGCTATACGCAGCAGGAGTACCTGAAATCTGAGGAAGAGATGGCGGCGTTGTTTCCGGAGCACCCTGAGGCCCTTGAAAACACCCTGGAGGTAGCCTCCAAGATAGAAAGCTACTCCATAGACAGGGACCCTGTGCTGCCGGTATTTGAGATAGATCCGGCTTTTATGGCCGATATCGGGGCCCATCTGGAGAAATACAAGGACATCATAGACGCCGGCCGCTGTGACAAACACGGCACCTACCGCGGTGACGGCTTTTGCAATTCAGTGGCGTACCTCTGCCACCTTACATATAAAGGCGCGCATGAGCGATACGGAGAAACCCTCACGGAGGAGCAGGAGGAACGCATAAGCTTTGAGCTCAAGACTATATGCCGAATGGGTTTCCCGGACTATTTCCTCATAGTCCAGGACTATATTGCCGCATCCCGCGCAATGGGCTCCATGGTGGGTCCGGGCCGTGGCAGCGCGGCGGGTTCCGTGGTGGCGTACTGCCTCAGAATCACCAATCTGGACCCCATCAAATACCAGCTCCTGTTTGAGCGTTTCCTAAACCCGGACCGTATCTCCATGCCGGATATAGACGTAGACTTCGAGGACCTTACAAAGGCCCATCAATACGTTGAGGACAAGTACGGCGCCTCCCACGTTTCACGCGTCATAACCTTCGGCACAATGGCCGCCAAAAGCGCCATCAAGGACGTTGCGCGCATATCCCACGTGAGTATTGACGAGAGCAACCGCCTCACCAAAATGGTCCCGGACCGCCTGTCGGAGAAGAAAGAGAAGGAATACCCTTTCAACCCTAAACTGGATGAATTGAAGCCCGGCTTCAAAGTTGTGGAACATGACGGAAAAACCTTCCAGAAGGGTATGGAGGACGTAGACGTCAAGATTAACCTCAAGAACTGCTACAGGCTTGTCCCTGAGTTCATAGAGGAGCTTAAAAACGGCCCGGAAATCAACAAGGAGGTGCTACGGTACGCCCAGGCCCTGGAGGGCTGCGTGAGGCAGGTGGGAATGCATGCCTGCGCCACAATTATCGGCCGCGGAGACCTTACGGAATACCTTCCCATAACCCTTTCCCAGGATAAGGATACGGGCCTTTACGTGCGCACTTCCCAGTACGACGGCCACTACATTGAGGACGTTGGTATGCTCAAGATGGACTTCCTGGGCCTTATCACCCTCCAGATTATCCACAACTGCCTGGACCTCATAAAGGAGCACCACGGGGAGGATATTGACATTGAGGCAATACCAATTGACGACAAACCCACCCTGGACCTTTACGGCAGGGGAGACACCACCTCCGTGTTCCAGTTTGAATCTGAGGGTATGAAGTCCTGGCTCCAGAGGCTTAAGCCGGAGCGCTTTGAGGATCTCATTGCTATGAACGCCCTTTATCGGCCCGGCCCCATGGACTATATCCCGGACTTCGTTGCCCGTAAGCAGGGTGAGCAGAAGATAGAGTACGACCTCCCGGAAATGGAGGAATACCTCCAGGACACCTACGGCGTAACGGTGTACCAGGAGCAGGTGATGCTTCTGTCCCAGAAACTTGCCGGTTTCACCAAGGGTGAGGCCGATAAACTCCGCAAGGCCATGGGTAAGAAGCAGATAGACATCCTGAACTCCCTCAAGGACAAATTCATGACGGGCGGCCAGGCAAATGGTCATCCGGAGAAAGTCCTGGATAAAATCTGGAAAGACTGGGAAAAATTTGCCCAGTACGCCTTCAATAAATCCCACGCAACGTGCTACGCCTGGGTGAGCTACCAAACCGGCTGGCTCAAGTGCCATTACCCCTCAGAGTTCTTTGCAAGTTGCCTCAACTGCGCAAAGTCCATGGAGGAAACCGTGAAAATAATGGACGACTGCAAAGGCCACGGCATTAAGATTCTTGGCCCGGATGTAAATGAAAGCTCCGGCCAGTTCACCGTGAACGCCAAGGGAGACGTCCGTTTTGCGCTCAGTTCCATCAAGGGCTTTGGCGGCAACATTGTGGACGCCATAGTGAAGGAACGTGACGAAAACGGCTTGTTCTCAGACGTTTATGACTTTGTGGAAAGGATGAGCGGCTGCGTTAACCGCAAGAGTTTTGAGAACCTTGTGAACTCCGGCGCGCTGGATAGCTTCGGCCATCCGCGTGGCCTTTACTTCCTCCCCGGCCGCGGCGGAGAAATCTTTATAGACCAGATCACCCGCTACGGAGACCTTTATAAGAATGACTCCGTCCAGGCCGGCGCCTCCCTCTTTGGAGACATGGAGGAAATGAAGCCGGAGCGTCCCGCCCTCCCGGAAGGCACGCCCAACGTGGACATTATGGAGGAGCTTCAGCGTGAGAAAGAGCTTGTGGGCATGTACCTAAGCTCCCATCCCCTGGACCGCTATGACTTTGAGATCAAGAACTTCGCCTCCTGCAAGATAAGTGATCTCCAGGACCTTATCGCCGACTGCGACTCCAAGAAGAAGACCGCCAAGGTATCCCTGGCCGGTATCGTAACGGATTTCAAGCCGCTTACTACCAAAAACGGCAAGCCCTACTCCCGCACCACTCTGGAGGACTATTCCGGATCCTTTGAACTCACTCTCTTCGGCAAGGACCATGAGGTATTTATGCAGTATATGCAGCCCAAGGCTACCCTCTTCCTGGACGGAGAAATAGGGGAGAAGTACTTCCTCAAGCCGGAAGAAAAGGCCCAGGGCAAGCCCGCCCCGCCGTATGTGTTCAAGCTCCGCAAGGTCACCCTCCTTGGCAATATTGCCGATGAACTCCTTGGCGGCTTCTCCATGGACATCACCACGCCCATGCTCACGGACAAGTTCCGTAAGGACCTTGTGAGCGTCATCAAGCACCACAAAGGCAACATTCCGCTCACGCTGTTCCTCTATGACCCCGTCACGCGCTACCGCATCCAGTTCTACTCCAAGAAGTTCCAGGTAGCCGTCACCTCAGAGTTCATCCGTGACCTCCGTGCCATAGGTGTGGAGCATTATGAGGTTGTGAGGAAGTAGCCTGCCGTGGAGCTAAGTGATTGATACTATGGCCGATATGCAAAAACATCTACCCGAAATCGGGTAGACGTTTTTGTGTAATCAGCTGATATTCAGCCGGTTGGCTCCACGGGTTAGATTCTTCGCTGCGCTCAGAATGACTGGACGCCCCATACTAAAAACAAACTTCTTTTCCAAGGAATAAACGTTTAATTGCAGCCGCAATGTTAATATGTTGTGGCAGAAGGGGTTATGAGCGTGTTTGTTTTAAAAAACGACGCAAAATTTTGTCGCAACATGCTCATTTTCAGCTATTTGTGAATTAAACGTTTCTTTGTCGTTTTTTATTTTTCTTTTAGCCAAATTGCACCGGAAAACCCAGAATATGCCTTTGGGTGTTATAATTTTTTGTAAAATATTATAATTTTTGTATCTTTGTCATGACAACAATAGCATTACCAGTTATGGCGCACAAACTGATTCCGGTTGGGGGCAGCAATGCCATCATTATTCCGGCGCGTATTATTAAAAAGCACGGCTTTACATCGGCCACGGAGTTCGACATCATTGAGGTGAGCGACGGTATTAAGATTGTGCCCAAGCGCAAGACTCTTGATGATTTGGTGTTCCCAAAGGTTAAGCGTTCGGAGCTGGAGAAAATTGAGCTCAATTTTGGACCACGCATACAGATCTCCCAGGAGGAAATAGATGCCGATGAACGTCTTAAATACATTCTGTCAAGATGAGAGCATTTTTAGACACGAACGTCCTTCTGGACCATGTTATTGAGCGGAAAAACCTTCAGTTCTGTCTGAATGCGGATGCTATCTTGCAGGCCGGAAAGAATGGCACAGTGGACTTATACATGTCCGTTTTGTCTATTCCAACTATTGCGTACGTCATTAAGAATGTGACTGTGGATGTGAAGAAGGCAAAGATTTGTAATCTTGCTTCTGTTGTCAAGGTTCTTCCCTCTCTCCCGGAGCACGTGAATGAGATGTTTGAAAGCCCGTTGAGTGACATTGAAGATGCGCTGCAGCTTCTATCGGCCAAAAGCGGTAACTGTGACGTTATAGTGACCCGCGACGTTGAAGATTTCGCGCTCTCAGACATCCCAGCCATAAGTCCGGAAGACTTCCTTTCCAGGATTTTGGAGTAGCCCGTCATGCCCGCTTCGTCTAGTCATGCCCGGCCCTGACCGGGCATCTCCTTTCCTGCCAAAATGTCAGAAAACGGCCAAAGGAACGGAGATTGAAGACTGGTCCATTGAAAGGAGGACTGAAATATGGACCAGAACAATAATAATCAATCATTCTTACAGAGGTTTGCAATAAACCTTAACGACAGGGCGGCTCAGGGCAAGCTGGATCCGGTGATTGGCCGAGACGACGAAATCCGCCGCGTGCTCCAGATCCTGTCCCGCCGCACCAAGAACAACCCTATCCTGGTTGGTGAACCGGGCGTGGGCAAAACCGCAATATCTGAAGGCATTGCCCAGAACATAGTGAACGGGCAGGTGCCGGAAAACCTTAAATCAAAGAAAGTATATTCCCTGGACATGGGCGCTCTCATTGCGGGCGCTAAGTATCAGGGAGAGTTTGAGGAGCGCCTGAAAGGCGTTGTGAAGGAGGTTGTGGACAGCGCAGGAGAGATCATCCTGTTCATAGATGAAATCCATACCCTTGTAGGCGCAGGCCGTACCAGCGGCGCAATGGACGCCTCCAACATCCTTAAGCCGGCGCTGGCCCGCGGTGAGCTGAGGACCATCGGCTCAACAACCCTGGATGAGTACCAGAAGTATTTTGAGGCCGATAAAGCCCTGGAGCGCCGTTTCCAGATGGTAATGGTGGATGAGCCTTCTCCGGCGGAGAGCATAGCCATTTTAAGAGGCCTGAAGGAGCGCTATGAGAACCATCACAAGGTGCGCATTGAGGACGACGCCCTTATTGCGGCGGTGAACCTCAGCCACCGGTACATCACCAGCAGATATCTCCCGGACAAGGCCATAGACCTTGTAGATGAGGCCGCATCAAAGCTTAGGCTTGAGATGAATTCCGTACCGGAGCCAATTGATGACCTGAATAGCGCCATCCGCCAGAAAGAAATTGAGCGCGAGGCAATTAAGAGGGAAGGTGCAAGCGCCAAAATGGATAAACTTGAGGCCGAATTAAAGGACCTCCAGGCGCAGCGTGACGTCCTCATGAAGCGCTGGACGGAGGAGAAGGAAATCCTGGAAGGCCTCCAGACTTCCCGCCAGAGCCTTGAGGACCTTGCTATACAGGCAAAGCAGGCCGAAAGAACCGGAGACTACGCCAAGGTTGCGGAAATCCGCTACGGCAAGATGGCCGCAACGCAGAAGCGCATCGATGAGCTTACGGCCAAAGCATCGGCCATAAAGGATCCCATTGTGACAGAGGCGGTTACACCGGAAGACATTGCGGAGGTGGTGGCCAAATGGACAGGCATCCCCGTCAAGCGAATGCTGGAATCTGAGAAGGAAAAGCTCCTGAGGATGGAAGAAGAGCTGCATAAACGCGTAGTTGGCCAGGACGCCGCTATCAAGGCCGTGGCCGATGCCGTGCGCCGTAACCGTGCGGGCCTCTCCAACGAGAAACGCCCTATCGGCAGCTTCCTGTTCATGGGTACAACCGGTGTTGGTAAAACAGAGCTGGCAAAGGCCCTGGCGGAGTTCCTGTTCAACGACGAAAACATGATGACGCGTATAGATATGAGCGAGTATCAGGAGCGTCACACCGTGAGCCGTCTTGTGGGCGCGCCTCCGGGATACGTTGGCTACGACGAAGGCGGTCAGCTCACAGAGGCCGTGCGCCGTAAACCCTACTCTGTGGTGCTTCTGGACGAGATTGAGAAGGCCCACCCGGACGTCTTCAACGTGCTTCTGCAGGTGCTTGACGACGGCCGCCTAACGGACAACAAAGGCCGCACCGTGGACTTCAAGAACACCATCCTCATCATGACCTCCAACGCCGGGGCCGATATAATCCAGTCCTACATGGAGCGTCTCCCGGAGGTGAACGGCATTGACATGCAGGCGCTTACCGCCCGCAGGCAGCTGCTTGACGAATGCAGCGCCCGCGTCCTGGACGTACTCCGCCAAACTGTTCGGCCTGAATTCCTCAACCGTATTGATGAAATCATAATGTTCGATCCCCTCACCAAGGCCGATATCCGGGACATCCTGCACCTGCAGGAGGAAGAGCTCCGTAAACGCCTGTCAGACAGCGGCATAAGCGTTGAGTTCACCCCGGCCTTTGAGGACCACATGGTGGAGAAGGGCTATGACCCCGCATACGGCGCCCGCCCTGTGAAGCGCGTTATGCAGCGGGAGCTTGTGAACCTCCTTGCCAAGGCCATCCTTGACGGCACCGTACGTAAAGACACCGTAGTGCACGTAGACGCCGCCGGCGGCGAGGTCGTGGTGCGGTAAACGCCTGTCGCGTAACGCGCAGGCCTTCAGCTAGTTATAGAAAGTCGGGTGCACCTGCAGGTGCACCCGACTGTGTGTAAAGCGTTGTGAATCAGTAATTTGCGCGCCAGCGCAAAGCAGAGGGCGCCAGAATTATTTCACCAGCTTGAAACCAATGCGGAACTGGTCATAGCCTTCCGCAAGGGAAGTGATGGACTTGAGCTGGCTGGAGTTCTCTCCAAGCTTGGAGGAGATCTTCTTCATGAAGTCCAGGAGTTTGTCGGCGGTGAACAGCATCTTGGCGCCGGTGAGGCTGCTTTCAAGGGTGCCGGTCATGCACAGGAACTTCATGGTTTTGCCGAAGGTAAGGGTGACGGTCTTTTCTCCTTCTCCTACCTTATAGGTGCCGGGGAGTGAGAGGGGACCGCAGTTGAGAACAAAGCTGTTGTCTTCAGAGTTGAAGGTGAAGGTCATGCAGCCGGGCTTGATGCCAACCTTTGCAAGGTATTCGTCGGCTTTGGACTCCATACCGGCGGTAACGGCGGTACCGGCAAGGTTTGTGAGGACATTGCCCTCTGAGCTGGAAGCGGAGCAGGCTACGCCGTTGTAGGTGTAGGTGCCGTTGAGGCTGATGGGGGCGCTGTAAACGGCACCTGCAAGGCCTGTGAGGATGTTACCAAGGGTGCTGAGTGTGGAATCTGAGCTTTGGTTGCTTCCGCCAAGAAGGCCTCCAAGAAGGCTCTGTGCAGGAGCTGTGGCAACAAAGGCCACGGAAATTGCGATAACGCTTAGGAGTTTTTTCATAATATGTGTTATTTAATCAGTTTCCGTCCGTAAATATAGCAAATTTTATTCATTTGCCCACCCCTGGGCCTTTACCGGAAATTCAACGCCCTCCGGTGTTACAAGCACCGTGCCGGCTTCAGGCTGCGCAAGGTGGCCGATAATATCGAACGTCTGGAACTCCCTCCGGAATTTCTCCAGGTGCAGGATGGGAACCACAAACAGAAGGCGGTTGTCGTCACCTCCGTTCATTGCGGCCGAAACCGGGTCCAGGTCCAGCTCTTTCCCAAGCTGGAAACTGCCGCCCTCGAAGGGGATTTTATCCGCATAAACCTTGGCTCCAAGGCCGGAATCCCGCACCAGCCGCTTCAGGGAATCCGCCAGCCCGCGCGTGACAAAATAGCCGTAGGAGGGGTAGATTTCAACGTCTTCAAGGTGCTCAACAACGGAGGCTTCAAGCTCCGGACGAAGATAATCTCCCACCAGCATCTTGTACTGGCTCATATCCGGCTGCTCTCCTTTTTCCGCAAACTCTTTTGCGCCCCTTTCCAGCACCTGCAGGCCAAGGAAAGCAGCCCCAAGGGCACCGGAAACGCATATAAGGTCCTTGCTCTTTGCCGCCATCCGGCGCTTTGCCGTAAGTGCCGATGTTTCCCCGGTAGCGCTCATACTCACATAAAGCCCGTTCTGGGACGGCTGGAGGTCCAGATTTACGGCCTCAAAGCCATGCTCCTTTGCCGCCACCGTAATGCCCATCCAAAGGTCCTTCACCTGCGGAAGGTCCAGTTTGGCCGATACCCCAAGTATCACGTTCAGGAGCTTGGGCCGTGCCATGGCGGCATAAAGCTCTCCTACAACGCCCACAACGCATTTATAGCCAAGGTGCTTGAGGGGAAAATACACCAGATTGAAGTCCGGGCCCTCCAGGTACATACGGGAGGCGGTTATTATGCTTCCGCCCTTGGATGAGTATGAAAGCCCGCTTACGGGATTGTATGCAGAGAGCCTGTAAAGCTGCTCTATAGCCTCTATTTTTCCAATCTCAGAAAAAGATTCTGCCATAATTCAAGACATTGTTCTTGCAAAGATACGAAAAAATAATTGTACCTTTATTGGGACAATTTGCGCAAATACACAGTATGAGACTTCTTTTCATTGCGGATTTTTCCGAGCAGTTCCCGCACCGCATCCTTAAGGGAATCCGCAAATATTCCCAGGAGTGCGGGGAGCCATGGGTGGTATGTAAAATGCCGCCGTCGTATGTTCAGAAAACGGGCTTCAAGGGCCTTGTGGAATGGGCCCGGAAATGGCAGGCGGATATTGTCCTGGCACCGTTTGAGCCCGGAGACAAGGTGGAAGAATTCCGCAAAAACGGCATTGTAGCTGTGGCCATAGACAACATTTCTCAGTTCACTCAGATTCCCAATCTTACGGCGGATTACCACAGGATGGGGGAGATTGTGGCCGCCCAATATGTTGCCATGGGCTTTCGCAACTTCGGCTTCTTTGGATATAACGGCGTGTGCTGGAGCGACGCCCGTCGCCAGGGCTTCCGGGATTATCTTGAAAGCCAGGGCTTTGGGAGCAACTTCTATGTTGGAGACCGAATCCGCACTGACGCCCTTTGGAGCTATGATGAGACAAAGCTGGGGGAGTGGCTGCTTTCCCTTCCCAGGCCTATCGGCATTATGGCCTGCGACGACACCCAGGCCAACGTTCTTCTTGAAGGATGCCGTATCTTCGGCATAAACGTACCAGCGGAAATTGCCGTTGTGGGCGTGGATAACGACGAAACCCTCTGTTCCATGACAGACCCTCAGCTATCCTCCGTAGACGTGGACTTGGAAGGAGGTGGATATGTCCTTGCAAGGATGGCCGAAAGAATGGTCCGGGAGCCGGATTATCCAGGTGAGGACATAGTCCTGAGGCCTATCGGCCTTGTCCAAAGGCTCTCTTCCAGCATGATGGCAACGGACGACAAATACGTCCAGGCCGCAATTGATTTCATAAACCACAACGCGGACAAAAAAATCAAGGTGGCCGATGTCCTTGAGCATGTTCCAATGTCCCGCCGCTCACTTGAGCAGCACTTTATGAAAGCCACCGGACTTAGCATCCACGACTACATCACCCAGGTCAAAATTGAGTACCTTTCCCAGAGGCTTCTGGAGAGTAATGACCCCGTATCGGCCATAGTGGCAAAGATGGATGAGGCCGATGCAAAAAGCATCACAAGACGCTTTGTTTCCGTGAAAGGATGCACTCCAACGGAGTTTAGACGTAAACATTTGCGCAAATTGGGAGTATAAATACGCAAATTTTCCCGGCGCGCGTGTGCGTACGTGTTAACTTTGTGTTACTAACCACTAAAATTTAGACACTTTGAAACACGTCTGTTCACTTATGCTTAAACTGACCCTCCTGGCAAGCCTTCTGTCCAGAGCTGCAGTATGTTCCGGAGCATCCACTGAACTTACAGACTGGACCCTTCAAAAAGAAGGAGACCGCACCAGTTACAAGGCCACCGTTCCCTGCACCGTAGCCGGCGCCCTCAATGCCGCCGGAGTATTTGGGAAAGACGTCCTTAATGAGACCCGTTACAAGGACATTGACAAGGCCCAATTTGACTCCCCGTGGGTATTCAGCACCACGTTCAAGACTCAGAAGGGCATGAGGCACGTCCTCCGCTTCGACGGCCTTAACTATTACGCGGATGTTGAACTCAACGGAAAACTTCTTGCTTCCGCAGATACCACATTCGGCACCTTCAGTGTCCGTGAATTTGACGTCACGGCTATCCTGAAGGCAAAGAACAAGCTCAAGGTAACCCTGCGCCGCGCCGTATCAGGAGACCTCAACCACGGTTTCGCAGACTGGAACCCGCGTCCCGTAGATGAGAGCATGGGTATCATCCGCCCCGTCACCCTTATCACCACCCCGGACATTGAGGTTCAGGACGTGTTTGTAAAACCCATAGTAGACCCCAAGGATCTTTCAAAGGCATCAATTAAGGTTGTGGCCACCCTTGTAAACCGTTCAAACAGTATTGTGACCGGTATGCTTAAGGCAAACTGGGATGACGGCGGCGCCTTTGAGAAAGAGGTTACAATTGCCGCAGGCGCCTCCAAGGAGATAAGCTTTACGCAGGAAATCAGCAATCCCCGTATTTGGTGGACCCGTGAAATGGGCTCCCCGGAAATGTACCACATAGACGTTGCTTTTGTTTCCGGCAAGAAGGTGAGCCATTCCAAGGGCGCAGATTTCGGCATCCGTAAAATTGAGGGCATCCTGGACGGTTACGGTCACCGCCAGTTCATCCTCAACGGCCGCAAAGTCCTCATCAAGGCCGGCGGCTGGACAGACGATATCTTCATGCAGGATACCCCTGAAAGCCTGAAGGCCCAGCTGGATATGGTTTGTGACATGGGTCTCAACTGCATCCGCTTTGAGAATATCTGGGGTAAGGATGACTATGTATATGACCTATGTGACCGCATGGGCATCCTCACCTTCGTGGGCTGGAGCTGCCACTGGGAGTGGGAGTCTTATTGCGGCCTCCCGGAAACCAAGGGCTACGGCTGCATCAATGACCCCAAAACTGAGAAACTTGCCGTGCGTTATTTCCGTGACCAGGTAATCCGCCTCAGGAACCACCCGTCCCTCATCTGCTGGCTCACCGGCAGTGACCGCATTCCCAACAAGCGTCTTGAAACAGAGTATCTTAAACTATACGAAAAACTTGACTACAGGCCTTACGTGTGCTCGGCAAAGGGACTCACCAGCCTTGCCGGCCCGTCGGGCATGAAGATGGAAGGCCCCTATGAGTTTGTAGGCCCGGATTACTGGTACATAGACACCCAGTGCGGCGGCGCATACGGTTTCAACACGGAAACCGGCCCCGGCCTGAACCTTCCCCAGAAGGAGAGCCTTCGCCGTATGGTTGGAGAGGACCACATGTCTCCCAAGGACAAGAACTGGGCATTCCACTGCACTTCCTCTTCCTCCTACATGAACACGGCAGAGTTCCAGATTAAGTCAATGGAAGGCCTCTACGGCAAGCCGGATAACCTTGAAGACTACATCTACAGGGCTCATGCAATGGACTACAACTCGGAGCGCGCAATGTTTGAGGCGTTCCGCTGCAACCTTCCCCGCACCACCGGTATTGTCCAGTGGATGCTCAACAGCGCCTGGCCCTCCATCTACTGGCAGCTCTATGACTGGTACGGCATTCCCACCGCAGGCTATTATGGCGTAAAGAAGGCCTGCAAGCCCGTCCAGCTGGTGTACAACTACGGAGACGCCTCCGTTTATGCCGTCAATGACGCCGTCGCCAAGGCGGAAGTATCGGCCATCCTCCGCGTGTATGACACCTCCTCCAAGCTCATCCGTGAGGAAATCCGCACAGTCACCAGCCTTGAGCGCGAACCCCTGAAGGTGTTCAGTGACATCCCCGGCCCCTGCTACGTGTCTATTGAATTTACCGTAGACGGTAGGGCGGAGGATAACTTCTACTGCGTTTCCGGCCGCAACAATGTCTATGACTGGAAGCATGCCGATTGGTGGGGCCTGGACATCCTGAAGTTCGCAGACCTCTCCTACATGTGCACCCTTCCCAAGGCTCCCGTCAAGATGGAGGTTGCAAAGGTTGACGGCGGTTATGACGTAACCCTTACCAACAAGGCCGATGTAATTGCTTACCAGAACATCCTGAAAGCCCTTGACGGTAACGGAGAGCTCATCCCCGGCACATTCTGGGAAGACAACTTCCTTGCCCTGAGGCCCGGCCAGAAGCGCACCATCCACTGCGCTCTCCCTGAAGGCTGTTCTGAGGCAAAGATTACCCTTTCCGGTTGGAACATTAATCCTGAAGAGTAATGAAACGTTTTTTCCTTGCATCCGCACTTCTGGCTCTGGCTTTTTCCGCCCTTGCCCAAACACAGGACCCTCTGGACAGGGACCAGTCCAAGTACGCCACCTACAGTTTCTCAAATGACGACAAGTATACTGTAGAAACCCCTTATGAGACCGTGACTGTGGTCCAGCCCAAGGGCAAGAAGGTAAAGAACGTCATCTTCATGATAGGTGACGGCACGGGCCTCAGCCAGTGGAGCGTGGGCTGGGTCGCCAACGGCGGCGCACTCAACGTGGACCAGATGCCCGTGGCCGGTTATTCCCGCACTTATTGCACGGACAAGCTTGTCACAGACTCCTGCGCCGGCGGCACTGCCCTGGCCATCAGGGAGAAGACCAAGTACGGCTATATCGGCGTAGATGAAAACGGAGAGCCCGTGGAGTCCAACCTCCAGTATGCAAAACGCAAGGGTATGAAGACAGGCGTCACCGTTACCTGCCGTATCAATGACGCCACTCCGGCCGATTTCTGCATCCACGGCACCTCCCGTAAGGACGAGGAAGGCCTGGCAGCGCAGTACGTAGATGCAAACGTTGATTTCATCTCCGGCGGCGGCACCCATTTCTGGAACCAGCGCTCAGATGGCAGAAATCTCATTGAGGAGATGAAGGCCAAGGGTTATACATACGTAGATAAGCTTGAGGACATTGCCGGCGCAGAAGGAGACAAGTTCCTGGGCCTCTATGATGAATATGACCTCAAGCCCGCACTTGACCGCGGCCCCATCCTTCTTGAAAGCACCAAGAAGGCAATTGAGATGCTGGACAATAAGAAGGGCTTCTTCCTTATGGTGGAGGGTTCCCAGATAGACGACTGGTGCCACCGCAACAAGGTTGGTTACGCCATTGAAGAACTCTTTGACTTTGACAAGACCATTGGTTACGTTCTTGAATGGGCCGCAAAGGATGGCCAGACTCTGGTGGTTGTTACCGCCGACCACAACACCGGCGGCCTCACTCTCCTCAAGGGCAGCATTGAGGAACGCACGGTGAAAGTACACTTCTCCACAAAAGGCCATGACGGCATAGTGGTTCCGGTATTTGCATTTGGCCCCGGCGCAGAGGCATTCTCCGGAGTCCATGAAAATTCAGAAGTGGGACAGATTGTCAGAAAGCTGATGAAATGAGGGTGTTGGTAATAATATTGGTTATGATGGTGCGAATCCTCCCCGCCCCTGTGGAAGTACAGGAGCGGGGCGGGTCGTTCCGCTATGACCCTTCCAAGGTGGAATTCCGCCTGGATCCCAAAGCCAAAATCCCCTCAGAGGGCTATACTCTTGATATTACGCGTACGCGCGTACGCGCAGTGGCCTCCACGCCCGCAGGCCTCTTCTACGCCGCCAAAACCCTGGAACAGATTGCCGATCAGGCCGGCAATGACGCTATCCCCTGTATGAAGATAACGGATTACCCCCGTTACTCCTGGCGCGGGTTCCACGTAGATCCCTGCCGTCATTTCCAGAGCGTGGAGGACCTTAAGTCCATGATAGACATCATGGCAAAGTACAAGATCAACACCTTCCACTGGCACCTTACAGATGACCAGGGATGGCGCATTGAGATAAAGAAATACCCCCGCCTCACTTCCATTGGCGCATGGCGCACTGAATGGGACGGCGGCGTCCATGGCGGTTATTATTCCCAGGAAGAGATTAAGGACATTGTGGCATATGCCGCAGAGCGCTTTGTCACCGTGGTTCCGGAAATAGAGATGCCCGGCCACGCCGTTGCCGCCGTGAGGGCTTATCCTGAGCTTTCCTGCACCGGAGAACCCGTTGGAAGCTTCTCCACCTGGGGCTCCCCGGACATTGTGATGTGTCCCGGCAAGGAAACAATGTTTGAATTCCTGGATGATGTAATTGCGGAAGTATCGGCCCTTTTCCCTGGAGAATATATCCATATTGGCGGTGATGAGTGCAAGAAAACCCGCTGGGAGAAATGCCCCGCCTGTCAGGCCCGCATTAAAGCGGAAGGTCTTGAAAGAACGGCCGATGCCACTCCGGAGGAACGCCTCCAGAGCTATGCAGTGAAGCGCATGGAAGGCATCCTTGCAAAGTACGGTAAGAAGCTGATCGGGTGGGATGAAATCCTTGAAGGCGGCCTCAGCCCCAACGCTACGGTAATGTCCTGGCGCGGTGAAAAGGGTGGCATTGCCGCTGCAGAGCAGGGTCATGACGTTATCATGTGCCCCCAGAAGGACGGTATGTACCTGGATCACTATCAGGGAGACCCCAAGATTGAGCCGGAAACCATTTCCGGAGACAATACCCTTGAAAAGGTGTACTCCTACAATCCTTCCATCCCCGTGAAGGGCCTTCAGGGAAACCTCTGGAGTGAGTACATCTACTCTGAGGCCCAGCGCCAGTACATGTTCTATCCGCGCGCATTCGCCATTGCGGAAATTGCCTGGTCACTGCCTCAGAACAAGGACTTTGAGGCGTTCTGCACGGCCGTGGACCGCGCCTGTCAGGACCTTGACGCCCGCGGAGTGAACTATCACATCCCTATGCCGGAGCAGCCGGGTGGAAGCTATGACCACGTTGCCTTCCTTGACAAGGCCACGCTGGAATTCAGCACCACAAGGCCAATGAGAATGGTCTACACGCTGGACGGATCGGAGCCCACGGCAACATCGGCCACCTATGAGAAGCCCCTTGAATTCTCAAAGGACGCTACACTTAAGATTGCCTGCGTAACTTCCTTCGGCAAACTTGGAAAGGTACGCACAATTACTGTGGAAAAGCAGGGCCCGAAGCCTGCCCTGGCAGTAGAAGCAGGGGAGCACGGACTTAACCTCAGCACCACCTACGGCTTCTTCCTTAACTGGGAGGATATCCCCGCTACAGCCTTCTGGACAGCACCTTTTGCAGTTGAGGGCCTTAAGGAAATCCCCAAGCTGGAGCCCACGCATTACAATATGATGGGGCTTAATTTCTACGCTGCGGAAGCTACGGGTTATGTGAACATTCCCAAGGACGGTGTTTATGTATTCAGCACCGTGTTTGACCAGCTTTGGATAGATGGAGAAAAGCTCATAGATAACGGCGCGGAAGTCAAGAAGCATTCCCGCCACGACAGCAGCGTTGCCCTTGCAAAGGGCCTCCACCCCATAAAGGTCCGTTTCCTGAGCAATGTGCAGGGCGGCTGGACCACAGCCCGTAACCGTGGGGAAGTACTTTACAGAAGGGTTGAGGAAAAGGATTTCCACACCCTCAGGACAGACAGATTATACAGGCCTCTATAATGAAGAAACTGTTTATAATACCCCTTGCCATCCTTGCTGCCGGATTTGTTTTCATTTCCTGCAGTAAGCCCGGTAATTTGAACAATCTCCCCGCTCCTCCTCCGTCCACGGATGAGGGCAATACCACTCCCGGTGGTGAAGGAGATGGCGGAGACGGCGGAAATGAAGATGACACCTGGGATCCTGTTCCCCCGGGCTGGGATGAAACTACCCACTGCTCAGATATCGGCCAGGTCCCCATTATCCTCACTTATTTTACAGAGTACAATGAGGCTCTTCCGGATGTCCGTTATCTTACGCACATCAATTACGCCCACGGCAGGTTTGCAGATCCCACCAACGGCACCGGCGGCATTGTGATAACTGAATCCAAGAAGGCACCCATCAAAGATGTTGTGGCTCTCAAGAGCGTGAATCCAAGACTCAAGGTGTGCCTTATGGTAGGCGGCTGGGGCGCCCACGCAGACGGCTTCTCAATGATGGCCCGCGACGCAGCAAAGCGCACGGAGTTTTGCCAGAGCATCAAGAGCCTCCTGGACCAGCACCAGATGGACGGTATAGACATAGACTGGGAATATCCCACCCAAAGCGCCGATAATGAAACCGGCTGTGATAAGTCTGATACCCAGAATTTCAACCTTGTCCTGAAGGAGCTCCGTGAGACTATCGGCACAGACAAAATCATATCTTTTGCATCTTCCTCCAGCGCAAAGTACGTAGACTGGAACACGGCCATGAAGTATCTGGATTATGTCAACGTCATGACCTATGATATGGGCTCGGCGCCCAACGGCCATAATTCCCCGCTTCACAAGTCTGATGTTTTCAACCAGCGCAGTTGGGATGAAAGCATTGAGGCCCACGTAGACGGCGGCGTTCCCAAAGTGCGCCAGGTGATGGGCATTCCGTTCTACGGCAAGGCCGAAAAACCGCCGCAGGACAAGAATTCTCCAGAGTACGCCATATATGCCGCCAACAAGATTTTCGAGTATTCAGTGAAATACTATGAGATTCCCGACATACTTGAAAAGGGGAAATATAATGGTAAGGCACTTGTAAGACCCGTTTTCCGCGTTTGGGAGCCCACGTCCAAGGTTCCTTACCTCCGGGACAACAACTGGAAGAACGTCCTTTCTTACGATGACCCTGAGTCCGTTGCGGAAAAGGGCGCATATATAAAAGCCAACAAACTTCTTGGAGCGATGTTCTGGGAATACCGCTATGATACCGAAGACCACGCCCTCAACAAGGCGGCGGTCAGTTCCATATATGGCAGAGATACAGTTTTGCAATAATTTATTATTAACCTAATAATTAACTAACCAACAAATGAAACACAAAGTAGTCCAAATTCTCCGACTGGCTGCTGTCATGTGTCTGCTGGCCACTCTGGGTAGCCTTACCGCTTATTCCCAGAAAGGTGTCGCCGTCAAAGGTACGGTAGTAGATGCAGACGGTCTGCCGGTTATCGGCGCCGCTGTCACCCTGAAGGGTACGACAACCGGTGTTGCCGCCGGGGTGGACGGATCCTTCGCGATCACGGTCCCCGGAGAGACTGCTGTTATCGAGGTTTCCGCACTGGGTTATACCACCCAGGAGGTTACCATCGGTAAACAGCGGACACTGACGGTGGTGCTTCAGGATGACTCCCAGTCAATTGAAGCTACCGTCGTGGTTGCTTACGGTACCCAGACCAAGGCAACGGTTACCGGTGCTCTGACCACCATCGATACCAAGGCTCTGGTCAAGGCTCCTGTGGCCGACGTTACCAACGTTCTGGCCGGTCAGATGCCAGGTGTATCCACGGTTCAGGATTCCGGTCGTCCCGGTGAAGACTATGCCAAGATTTACATCCGTGGCGTAGGCTCCCTGAACGAGGACGCCGCTACGCCCCTCATCCTTGTGGATGGTATCGAGCGTCCCCTCAATACGGTGGACCCCAACGAAATTGAGAATCTGTCCATCCTGAAGGATGCCGCATCAACGGCCGTGTTCGGTGTTCGTGGTGCTAACGGCGTTATCATTGTCACCACCAAGCGCGGTGATGCCGGCAAGCCCAAGATTTCCGTCAGCTCCATCACCGGTGTGCAGGTCCCCCTGGCCTATGCCACCCAGTGCTCCAGCTATGACTTTGCCCGTTACTACAACGTCCGTCAGTGGGAAGACGGCAAAACAGACCCCGCATCAAACTACACCAAGGAGGCCATCGAGGCCTATCGTACGGGTTCTGATCCCCTGATGTTCCCGGATGTCCGTCTGGCAGAGATAATGTTCCGCAAGGCCTTCCTCCAGACCAAGAACAATATCAACATTTCCGGCGGTTCTGACAAAGTGCGTTACTTTGTCTCAATGGGTTACATGTTCCAGAACGGTCTGCTCAAGCAGATGGAGGGTCTGAATTATGACAACAACTACAAGTACAACCGTTATAACTACCGCGCAAACCTTGACTTCAAGCTCACGGAAACAACTGACATGAAGTTCAATATCAGCGGTGTTATCGGAGACCAGCATTCTCCTATTGAAGGTGCATCCTACATTTGGATGCGTACCCTTCTGTGGTCCCATCCTACTGCATCTCCCGGTATCATCAACGGTTACCATTACACCACCGTATCTCC
>JAFZML010000075.1 GCA_017553255.1 Bacteroidales bacterium
ACCAGCCACACAAAACGGATAATCCGCATTTTATCGGCTGCCCAGTAAGTCTCTACAAATCAACAACTTACGTATCCTCGGGTGCACCTGGAAGTGCACCCGATAGTTTATAAGCTGCTATGTATCAGGAACTTACGCGCCAGGGCAAATCCAGGTGGAAGCGTCCGGACCCTCGTTGAAGAGTAGGTCAAGGATGGAGAGGCCGGGGGTGAAGCCGCCCATGCGGTCACGGAACACCTGGTAATAGGGCCGGTCAAGGCCAATGTCCTGCAGCACCGTATCCGGGTGCTTGGGAGAAATTGCAAAACGGAAATCATCCTCAACAGTGCCTGGAGCGGCAAAGGCCGATGTTGGCTCCAAGGCACACGGCAGGTGCAGGCGGTCAAGGCACCAGTGAATAAGTTGCAAATTCAGATCCCACAAATGTTCAGGCTGGGAATCCATAATCCCAAACAGGCCGTCACGATAATACTCAAAGAAGGCGGAGTTCTCATACGCCGTATCCAGGGCGCGCTCAGTGCGCACAACCCACGGCGTGGAATAATCCACAAGGACATCACGTATGGCCCAGGAATCTGAATGAACTACCGGGACCTGCAGCATCTGGACGCCCTGGGGGCCAAGGATGTAGCAACGGTTGCGGTATGTCTGCTTCTGATAACGCTCGCAGGCCTCAAGGGAGGCCTGCATGGAACGTGCCGCCAGGGCAAACCACTGGAGCGGCGGGAAGTATGCCGTGGAAAGAAGCACTTAGCGGCGGGGCTTGGGGATGATGCCGCGGGAAGACTCCCTCACGAACTTCAGGATGGTATCCCTCTCCGGAGTCTGGGGGAAGTTGGCTTCAATGTACTCCAGGGCCTGGCTTACGTTCATGCCCTTGAAGTAGATGGTGTCATAGATGTCCTTGATCTCATTCACCTTTTCCTCAGTGAAACCGCGGCGAAGAAGGCCAACGCGGTTTACGCCTTCAAAGCTAATGGGGTCTCGGCCTGCCAGAACGTACGGGGGAACGTCCTTGGAGAGCTTTGAGAAAGCGCCCACAAAGGCGTGAGTACCAACGCGGCAGAACTGATGGGAACCGGACTTGCCGCCCATGATACCCCAGTCATGGATGTCCGTTTCACCGGCAAGGCCGACGTAGCTGACAATGATGCAGTGATTCCCCACGGTGCAGTCATGGGCTATATGGGCGTATGACATGATGAGGGTGTCATTGCCGATTTTGGTTGTGCCCTTGCCGCTGGCCCTGGTGCCGCGGTTGATGGTGGCGCACTCACGGATGTTCACGCGGTCTCCAATTTCCACCCAGGATTCCTCTCCTTCAAACTTGAGGTCCTGAGGGATGGCACCCACAACTGCTCCGGGGAAAACAGTGCAGTTTTCTCCAATGCGGACGTGGTTGTAGATGGTGGCGTTGTTGAGCACCTTGGTACCGGCGCCGATTGTGACGTTGGCATCAATGAAAGCGAAAGGCCCTACCTCCACGCCGTCTGCAAGAGAGGCGTCGGGGTGAACGCAGGCCATGGGATGAATCTTTATCATAGTGAATTACTTAATCTTGGAACGAAGGATTTTGGCAAGGCGGGTGTTGAGGGCGTGGCCCGGTTTGAAGGCTGTGACGTGTGCATTGAGATAACCGCCCACAAGGGAAATGTCTCCAATGAGATCCAGAAGCTTGTGGCGGCCGCATTCGTCAGGGAAATTGAGCTTGAGGTTGTTAAGGTAGCCGTCATCCGTAACGTGAAGATCCGGAAGGCCGAATACCTGGGAAACCCACTTGAGCTGCTCATCAGTAGCCTCCTGCTCAACAATCACGATGGCGTTGTCAAGGTCTCCTCCCTTGATGAGGTTGTTGCGGAACAGGTACTCAATCTCATGGAAGAAGCAGAAGGTGCGGCTGGGGCCGATTTCCGATGCGTAATCCACGCCGGGGTCCCAGTGAACGTTCTGGACGCCGATAATGCGTGAGCCGAAGTCTACGGTAAGGTCTATTGACGGGGCGGCTGCGGGCTCCACTTTGATCCAGGAACCGGAGAGGGAGTCTTCTACCTCAACGGGCTCAGTGAGCTCAAGGAACCTGCGGGTAACGCCCTGATTCACAAGGCCGTCCTTCATGATGGCGTCTACGTAATACCGCGCACTGCCATCCAGGATGGGCACCTCAATATTGTCCAGCTCAATGACGGCGTTGTCTACTCCAAGGCCGAAGAGGCAGGAAGTGATGTGCTCAATTGTAACGGCAACGGTTTCCTTGCGGGAAATGGTGGTGCTGCGGGCCGTGTTGGAGACGTTGTCTGCGATAGCGTCAATGACGGGCTTTCCGGGGAGATCTACCCGGCGGAACTTGATGCCGGAGCCAGCGGGAGCGGGCTTCAGTTTCATGTGGGCATACGTACCGGTATGAAGGCCTTTGCCTTCAAAATAGTACGTTTTCTTGATTGTATGCTCACAATTACGCATCAGTTACTTATCCTTGTCTTAAAAGTTTGCAAAGATAAGCAATTGATGCGAAAAAACAAAAAGGGTACTATTCCTCTGCCTGGCGCTTGAAGATTGCGTAGGCCTTCATGTACTGCTTCACGGGAATGACCGGCGAGCCCACAAGGACCTGGCCCTCCTGACGGATATTGCCAATTACGCCGCCCTGGGCGCAGATTGTGGTGTGGTCTGCTATCTTGAGGTGACCGGCAACACCAACCTGGCCTGCCAGGATGCAGTATTTGCCAATTTGGGTGGAACCGGCAATGCCGCACTGGGCCGCCATGGCGGTGTGGTCCCCGATTATTACGTTGTGGGCAATCTGGCAAAGGTTGTCTATCTTGACGCCGTTGCCTATGATTGTGGATTCCATCTGGGCGCGGTCTACGGTGGTGTTGGCGCCAATTTCAACGTCATTGCCAATCACAACGTTCCCAAGGTGTTCTATCTTTTCCCAACTGCCGTCCGGCTGGGGGGCGTTGCCAAAACCATCGGCCCCAATCACTACCCCGCTGTGGAGGATGACGTTGTTGCCGATAATCATGCCCGGATAAATCCGGACCCCGGGATAAAAGATACAATTTTTGCCGATGGTGCAGTTTTCCCCAATGTAGACGTGCTCATGGATGACTGTGCCGTCCCCTACCACGGTTTTCCGGCCCACGTAGGAGTAATCTCCAAGATAGACTTTCTTGCCGAATTTGGTGGAAAGGAACCAGCGGGCGCGGATGCTGCGGTGACGCTTTGACTTTTTCTCATTGTCTGCCACATACTTCAGCAGCTCCGCGATTGCGCTGTAGGCGTCTTCCACCCTCACCATTGTGGGGGCTACCGGCTCCTTGGGCTGGAATTCCTTGCTCACCAGAAGGATGGATGCCTTGCTGGTGTACACGTAGGGCTCATATTTGGGGTTTGCGAAGAAGCTCAGGGTACCCGGCTTGCCATGTTCAATTTTGGCAAACTTTGTGGCTTTGGCGTTTTCGTCGCCTTCCACGGTACCCTTAAGCAGCTGCGCTAAGAATTTTGCTGAAAGTTCCATAAAAAGATCCTTCGTCGTTTCACTCCTCAGGATGACAATTGTCATTCTGAACGAAGTGAAGAATCTAAATCAACGGTTCTGCGGTCATGGCGGCGGGCTGAGGGATGCCCATGAGCTTGAGGATGGTGGGGGCAACGTTGCAAAGGGCGCCGTCCTTCACTTCCTTAACCTCATCACCGGCGTTAATGACCACAAACTGCACGGTGTTGAGAGAGTGGGCGGTGTTGGGGGTACCGTCTGCGTTCACTGCGAAGTCTGCGTTGCCGTGGTCTGCGGTGAGGAGCACCACATAATCCTTGGCAATGGCTTCCTTCACAACCTCTCCAACAAGTTTGTCTATGCAAACTACAGCCCTTGTGATTGAGTTGTAGATGCCGGTATGGCCCACCATGTCTCCGTTTGCGAAGTTGAGGATGATCATATCCTGCTTGCCGGTGCGGATTTCCGCGATGAGTTTCTCTGCTACTTCAGGGGCGCTCATCTGGGGCAGAAGGTCATAGGTGGGAACCTTGGGGCTGTTCACAAGGATGCGGTCCTCATTCTCAAATACGGTTTCACGGCCGCCGTTGAAAAAGAACGTGACGTGGGCGTATTTCTCCGTTTCAGCTATCCTGAGCTGGTGTTTTCCGGCCTTGGAAACGGTTTCTCCAAGGGTGTCCTGCACAAGTTCCTTGTCAAAGAGGATGTGGACTCCGGTGAACGATGCGTCATAGGGAGTGAGGCAGCAGTAATAGAGGGGAATGGTGTGCATTCCTTCCTCCGGCATATCTTTCTGGGTAAGGGCTGCGGTGAGCTCACGGGCGCGGTCATTGCGGAAGTTGTAGAAGATGACGGCATCTCCTTCCCCAATGGTAGCAAGGGGCTTTCCGGCGGCGTCTGTGACCACAATGGGCTTGATGAATTCATCCGTAACGTCTGCGTCATAGCTTGCCTGGATACCCTCCTGGGCCGATTTGAATGCGGCGCCCTTGCCTTCTACCAGAAGGTCATAGGCCTCCTTCACGCGAGCCCAGCGCTTGTCACGGTCCATGGCGTAGAAGCGGCCGCATACGGAAGCAACCTTACCGGTAGTATCGGCCATTTTTTCCTCCAGTTCCGCAACAAAGCCAAGGCCGCTGCGGGGATCTGTGTCACGGCCGTCCATGAAGGCGTGAACAAACACGTTCTCTACGCCTTCTTCCTTTGCAACACGAAGGAATTCATACACGTGGACAAGGGAGCTGTGAACGCCGCCGTGGGAGGTAAGTCCCATGAGGTGGAGCTTCTTGCCGCTGGATTTAAGGTAATCGAAGACGGCACGAATCTCCTTGTTTTCAAGGAGTTTATGCTCACGGCAGGCGATGTTGATCTTTACAAGGTCCTGGTACACCACGCGGCCGGCGCCAAGGTTCATGTGACCAACCTCACTGTTTCCCATCTGGCCGTCCGGGAGACCTACGTATTCACCGCAGGCCTGAAGGTGGCCGGAAGGATATTTTGCACGGATGGCATCTATGTTGGGCGTGCCCTGGGTCCAGATTGCGTTGGAATAGTCATGACGGCCTTCACCCCAGCCGTCCAGGATCATAAGAAGTACTTTTCTGTTCATTTCAGGTTTTACTCTATCACTACGGGATTCTCTACGGGTTCTGCGGGAAGGACGGGCTGGGGAGCCTCAGGGACTTCAATATCTTCATGGGACTCTATGATTTCCTGTGCGGCTTCTGCTTTCTGTTCTGCGGCTTCGGCCTTTACCTGAGCCTCTTCTGCTGCCTTCTGGGCCTTCAGGAGATCCTCCTGCTTGGCGGCAATGTTCTGCTGCTCCTTGAGGTCCTTCTTGCTCTGGTCCACTTCCTTCTTTGCAGCCTTCACATCCTTCTTGGCTGCGCTGATCTCCTTCTTGGAAGCAGATATTTCCTTCTTGAGGGCGTCCATGGTTTTCTTGTTCACGTTTACCTTGGATTCGGCCTCTTTATAGTCTTTCTTTGCGGCGGAAAGGTCTGAGTTAAGCTCCTTGAGCTCTTTTTCAAGGGCGGAAACAGCCTGTTTGTCTGCGGAATCAAACTTACCGTCATCCACCTTGCGGGCCTTCTTCTCAAGCTTGAGGGCGTTTTTCTTTGCCTTGATCACGTCTTCCTTGGCTTTGAGAGACTGCTTCATCACGGCAAGAGACTTCTTTCCCTGGTTGTACTGGTCCTTGGCCTTGTCGTACTGCTGCTCCAGTTTGCCGATATGGGTTTGGCTCTGGGAGATCTGCTTGTCTGCGGCTCTCTGGGTTTCTGAGAGTTCCTTCTGCTTTTGCTGAAGTGCCTGCTCTGCGCTTTCAACGGCCTCCTTGTTGGTTTGGGCCTGGGCGGAAAAAACAGAGACGGCAACTGCGGCCATGGTTGCGATGATAATGCGGATGTGTTTCATATATAAGTAGTTTTATAGTTTCTATTCTGCAAATTTAATCATTTTTCTCTATTTTTGCACTTGAAATCTAAACCTAATTATAATCATGTTCGGACTAAGACCAGACGGGAAGCAGGTTAGGGACATAGATCCCATCCAGCGCATTATGCCCCACATTATGAGGCACCGTCATGACTCCCAGAACCTGACTTGCTATGATTGCCCCTGTGAGCCCCTGGACGCCTTCATTAAGGAAGAAGACGCAAAGGGCCAGAAATACAATTACATGCACATTGTCATCGCCGGCCTTGTGCGCACCATCGCCCTGTTCCCCAGGATCAACCGTTTCATCATGAACGGCCGCATTTTCCAGAGAAACTGTATCCAGATATCCTTCATTGTGAAGAAGGGACTGAGCGCAGAAGCCCCCGATGCCACGGTGAAACTCACTTTCACCGGCCTGGAAAGCATTTCCGAGATTAGGGATATGGTAAATTCGGCCATTATTGCCAACAGCCACCTGGACGCCAACAATGGCACGGACAAACTTGCCCGCCTCATCACTTTTACGCCCAACTGCCTCATCCACTTCCTTGTGGGTACAATCAAGTTCCTGGACAGGCACGGCCTCCTGCCCCAGGCCATCCTCAACGTGAGTCCCTTCCACACCACGGCCTGGATTACCAACCTTAAATCCATCAAGGGCCCGTCTATTTTCCATCACCTGTATGACTTTGGGAACACCGGAATGTTCTTCTCCATGGGCAAGGAAGCCCTGGTACCGGTAGTTGCCGGCGGTGAGATTGTGGTTGGAAAGCGCATGCCTCTCCAGATAGTAACGGACGAACGTTTCTGCGACGGTTTTTACTTTGTGAGCGCCATGAAGAAGCTGCGTGAGATGTATGCAAATCCCGCCGCAATGCTGGAGCCCCTTGAGGCTGTTGCAGAGGATGTGAAGGTCATAGACCGCCACAGCTTCCGCAAGAGGAATCAGGGCTAGAGGATTTGTGGCAAAAATTTTGGCAACGTCAATATTTTTGCTTATCTTTGCACCCGTGAACGAGATAGAGGACGTTGGTCCCCTATCTTTTTTTTAGATTCTTCGGCGAAAGCCTCAGAATGACAAAGGGACAACAAAGCCTCAGAATGACAAAAGGACAACAAATGAATAAAGAAAACATCATCAAGGCTATTGAGCCGGTAGTTGAGGAGAGGGGCTGCTTCCTTGTGGAAGTGAGCGTCTCCAGGGACAATGACATTGAGATTGTGATTGAAAAGGAAGAGGGAGTAGTGGACTGGGAAGACTGCGCCGCAGTTGACAAAGTGGTGCATGAAGCCTTCAACCAGGACGTAGAGGACTATGCGCTTACAGTGTCATCGGCCGGCCTTGACAGGCCATTCAAGGTCCTGAGGCAGTTCCGCAAGGCCATCGGCACCAAGGTGGAAGTATGGCTTAAGGGCGGCAAAAAGTCCAAAGGCATCCTTGAGGCCGCAGGAGAGGAATCCGTCACCGTAGACGGCGCCGTCATTATGATGGCCGATGTTAATTATGTTAAGCCGGTGGTAGAATTCGAATAGATTCTTCGCTTCGCTCAGAATGACAAAAATCGCTCAGAATGACAAAAACAAAAACACTATAAACAAAATGGCAAAAGAAAAAGAGAAAGAAATCACCTTGATTGACGCTTTCAAGGATTTCAAGGAAGAGAAGAGCATTGACCGTCCGGTTATGCTGGGCGTTCTGAAGGACGTTTTCCTCACACAGCTTGCAAAGACCTACGGCAGCGCAGACAACTTTGACGTTATCATCAACGTGGATAAGGGAGACTGCGAAATCTACCAGAACTTTGAGGTTGTGGAAGAAGTTGAAGACCCTGTCACCCAGATCACCCTTGAGGAGATTAAGGCCGAAACAGGCGACGACGACTACGAGATTGGAGACACCTTCGCCCGTAAGATTTCGCTCTCATCCTTCGGCCGCCGCGGCATCCTCAATATCCGCCAGAACCTCCAGGGCCGAATCATGGACATTGAGAAGGCCAACGTATTCAAGAAGTACAGTGAGCGCGTAGGTGAAATCTTCACCGGTGAGGTTTACCAGACCTGGAAGAACGAGGTCCTCATCCTTGACGAGGACGGAAATGAGCTCCGCATGCCCAAGAGCGAGCAAATCCCCGGAGAGCACTTCAAGAAGAGTGACTCCGTCCGCGCCATCATCAAGAGCGTGGAGATGAAGAACAACACCACTCCTTATATTGTCCTTTCACGCACCACGGACAGCTTCCTTGAGAAGCTCTTCGAGATGGAGGTTCCTGAGATCTACGACGGCCTCATCACCGTGAAGAAGGTTGTCCGCATCCCCGGAGAGCGCGCCAAGGTTGCCGTAGAGTCCTACGATGACCGCATTGACCCTATCGGCGCCTGCATCGGCGTAAAGGGATCCCGCATCATGGGTATCGTCCGCGAGCTCCGCAATGAGAACATTGACGTTATCCAGTGGAGCGCCAACCCTCAGCTCATGATCCAGAGGGCCCTCAACCCTGCACGCATCTCCCGCATAGACCTTGGCCAGTCCCCTGAGGACAAGATCAAGGTCTTCATGCAGGCCGATGAAGTGAAAAAGGGTATCGGCAAGGGCGGCGTGAACATCAAGCTCGCCGGCATGCTGGTTGGCCGTGAGATAGAGGTATGGAGGGAGCTCCAGAAGAATGAGGAAGAGGAGGATGACGTCCTTCTGAGCGAATTCTCAGACGTCATTGAGCCTTGGATCATTGAGCGCCTGCAGTCTATCGGCTGCGACACCGCACGCAGCGTCATGGCCCTCTCGCCGGAAGACATCGCCACCAGGGCAGACCTTGAGGACGAGACCGTGGAAGAGGTGCTGAATATCCTCCGCGCGGAATTCGAAGACTAATTAGAGAAACAAAAAGGGGTTATATATGGCAGAAATAAGACTATCCAAACTTATCAAGCAATTCAACATAGGGCTTGACACCCTTGTGGACTTCCTTAATTCCAAGGGAGCCGGCATTGAGGATGCAAACCCAAACATGAAGATATCGGACGAGTTCCTTCCGGAGCTTCACAAGAAGTTCGGCAAGGACCTGGAACTCAAGGAGGCGGCAGAGAAGGTGGACGTAAAGCTCACGGAAATCCTTGACAAGGCATCAAAGAAAGGCCCTCAGGAAGAGGACGACTATGAGCCGGAGAGAGTTACCGTCATTAAGAGCAACAATCTCTCCCGCAAGCCGGAGCCCGAACCGGAACCCGTGGCAGAACCTGAACCGGAACCAGTCATTGAACCGGAACCTGTGGTTGAACCGGAACCAGAGCCTGTAGCAGAGCCGGAACCGGAAGCCCCTGCCGTCATTCCCGGCCCCGACCGGGAATCTCCTGAAGAGATGGCCGATCAAGTCGGCCATGACGAGGTTGAACCGGAACCCGAAGAAGAACCCGAACCGGAGCCCGAAGAAGAAGAGGAAGAGTCCCCCGCCCCAACCCCAGCGGAACCTTCTCCTTCCAAGGACGGCGCCCCGTTCAAGGTAGTAGGAAAGATAGACCTTTCACAGTTTGACCCCAAGAAGGCCAAGAAGCGTGAGCGCATCAAGAGCGGCGGCACCCAGAAGGTGGACGTTACCAAGGTGCAGGCCGAAAAGGCCCCCAAGAAAAAGTCCAAGGAGGAGCCCAAGCCTTCACGCAAGAAAGACCGCTTCAAACCCGCTATGACGGAGGCGGAGCAGGAAGAGATGCAGAAGGAGATCCAGAAGCAGGTGAAGGAGACATACGCCAAGATGAACGAGAGTACCCGCAACAACTTCGGCGCAAAGCACCGCAAGGAGAAGAGGGAAATCGCAGCTATCCGCTCCCAGGAGGAGATGGAAGCCGCAGCAGCGGAGAACAAGGTACTGAAAGTCACGGAGTTCGTGACCGTAAATGACCTTGCAACCCTTATGGGCAACACTCCCGTTGTGAAGGTTATAGGCGCATGTATGTCCCTGGGTATGATGGTGTCCATCAATCAGCGTCTGGACGCCGAAACCCTGGTTCTGGTGGCCGAAGAATTCGGCTACAAGGTGGAATTCGTAACCGCAGAGCTCTCCGAGGAAATTGAGCAGCAGGAGCCCGACCGCGAGGAAGACCTCCAGGAGCGTCCTCCGGTAATTACCGTGATGGGTCACGTAGACCACGGTAAGACGTCCCTCCTTGACAACATCCGCAATACCAACGTCATTGCCGGTGAAGCCGGCGGTATTACCCAGCACATTGGCGCATACAGCGTGAAGCTGGAGAGCGGCCGCCGCATCACCTTCCTGGATACCCCTGGCCACGAGGCCTTCACCGCCATGCGTGCCCGCGGTGCCCAGATGACGGACCTTGCAATCATCATTGTTGCGGCCGATGACGCCGTGATGCCCCAGACCAAGGAGGCCATTGCCCACGCACAGGCAGCAGGCGTTCCCATGGTCTTCGCAATCAACAAGATTGATAAGCCCGGCGCAAATCCGGACACTATCCGCCGCCAGCTCTCAGAGATGAACATCCTTGTAGAGGACTGGGGCGGCAAGTACCAGTGCCAGGAAATATCGGCCAAAAAGGGCATTGGCGTAGATAAACTCCTTGAGAAGGTGCTCTTTGAGACAGACCTCCTGGAGCTTAAGGCCAATCCCAACAAGATGGGTAGCGGCGCCGTCATTGAAAGTTCCCTGGACAAGGGCCGAGGCTATCTTGCAACGGTTCTGGTACAGGACGGAACGGTGCACGTTGGAGACGTAATCATCTCCGGAAGCTACTACGGCCGCGTAAAGGCCATGTTCAACGAGCGCGGACAGAAGGTTGAGAGCGCAGGCCCGTCAACCCCTGTCTCCCTCCTTGGCCTTAACGGAGCCCCCGCCGCCGGTGAGAAGTTCAACATCATGGCCGATGAAAAAGAGGCCAAGAGCATCGCCACCCGCCGTGAGCAGCTCATCCGCATCCAGGGCATCAAGACGCAGAAGCACCTTACCCTGGAGGAAATCGGCCGCCGTATTGCCATTGGCAACTTCAAGGAGCTCAACGTCATTGTCAAAGGTGACGTGGACGGTTCCGTGGAAGCCCTGTCGGATTCCCTCATCAAGCTTTCAACGGAGGAGGTTCGCGTGAACGTTATCCACAAGGCCGTTGGTGCAATCTCTGAAAGTGACGTCCTTCTGGCCGAGGCCTCGGATGCCGTTATCATCGGCTTCCAGGTACGTCCCAGCGCCGAAGCCCGCCGCGCCGCAGAGAAGGAGGGCATTGAAATCCGCCTCTACTCCGTTATCTACGACTGCATCAACGAGGTCAAGGAAGGTATCGAGGGTATGCTGGAGCCTGAAAAGAAGGAAGAGGTCACCGCTACTGCGGAGGTCAAGCAAACCTTCAAGATTTCCAAGGTGGGCACCATTGCCGGCTGCCAGGTCAAGGAAGGCAAGCTCACCGCCAAGGCCAGCGTACGCCTTATCAGGGACGGCATTGTGGTGTACACAGGAACCCTTTCTTCCCTCCAGAGGGGCAAGGACCAGGCCAAGGAAGTTCCCGCCGGCATGGAGTGCGGTTGCGGCCTTGAGCGCTACAACGACATCCACCCCGGAGACATCATTGAGGCATTCCAGATTGTAGAAATCAAACGCAGCCTGTAAACCGCTATGCTCATTGTTCTGGAAGGGCTTGACGGAGCCGGTAAATCCACCCAGGTGAAAATGCTCAGGGAGTATCTTGAGCAGCGTTGTCCTGAGCTTGAGTACATCCATTTTCCACGGTATGAGGCCCCCGTTTACGGGGACCTTATAAGCCGGTTCCTACGCGGAGAGTTTGGGGACAACACTGAGGTTCATCCGCAGCTTGTGGCCCTTCTCTTCGCCGAGGACAGGCATGGCGCCGCCCCTTTGATGAAGGAAGCGCTTGCCGCAGGAAAAACCGTGCTTCTGGACCGCTACGTTTATTCCAACATAGCCTACCAGTGCGCAAAGCTCAAGGACACTTCGGCCAAAGCGCGCCTCCGTGACTGGATTTTCAATACGGAATACGGAGACTTTGAGCTTCCGGTCCCGGACCTCAACCTTTTCCTGGACGTTCCTATCGGATTTGTTGAAAAGAGCCTCTCCCAACACCGTGAGGGCAGTGACCGTTCCTATCTGGAAGGCTCCAGGGATATCCATGAGGCTTCTATCGGATTCCAGAAAGACGTCCGTGACATGTATGTGCGTGAGACTGAAAGGGACCTGAGGTTCCTCAGGATAGACTGCGCAGCCCCGGACGGAAGCATGCTGCCCCCGGAAGCCATTTTCAACAAAGTCCGTGAGACCATAGACCCGTTCCTCAAATGAAGCGTATCCCCCTCAGGCGCCTTGCCGCAGCCATCATAGGCATTTTCCTTCTGATTTCCGGTCTTCTGAAGATATCGGACCCCGTGGGCACAATGCTCATAGTGACGGAGTACTTCAAGTTCTTCCACGTGGGGTTCCTCATCCCGGCCGCAAAGGCTTTCGGCATAGCGCTGTCACTGTTTGAAGCGCTTCTGGGAATTGCCCTCATTACCGGCGTCCTTAGGAAGATAACCGCCTGGGCCACAACGGGTTTACTCTCCGTATTCACTCTGATTACACTCATCCTCTGGATCAAGAATCCGGAGATGGACTGCGGATGCTTCGGCCAGGCCGTCCACCTCTCTCACGTCCAGAGCCTCCTTAAAAACGTAGTGCTGCTGGCTCTGGCGCTATGGGCCTTCATCCCCTTCGGGGACTTTGGCAAGGCTCCCGTCAGGAAAATTGTATCGGCCTCAATAGCAGCCGTTTCCGTTATTTATGCGGTGGTTTACTGCAACACTCACCTGCCGCTGCTGGATTACACGGACTTCCGCATAGGCGCAGAGCTTATGGCCTCCCTGGACGATGACATCATTGCAGAAAATCACTACCGCGAGGAGCGCACCTACGTCAAGGACGGGCAGGTTGGGAAGTTCCTTCCCGGCCACTACCCCGGAGAAGGCTGGGAGCTGGTTAGTATAGACACCGTTTTTGTGGAAAGTTCCTTTGCTACTGAGACCTTCCCGGTCCTTAGTTTCAGGGACACCGCTGACGTATACTGTGACCGTATGGCCGCAGAAGGCAAAGTGGTTATTTACTCCGTGTATGATCCTTCCCGTGCGCCCTGGGACCGCATCTCAGACGGTTACAACGCCGTTCTTGAGGCTGGAGGACATCCCTTTGTGATGCTTGCCTGCGCCCCGTCACAGCTCTCCTCTTACGCTGTCCCCGCCGGGCTTCCGGTGCATTTTGCAGACTACAAGTCACTGGTGTCCCTTAACCGTGACAACGGCGGTGCCACCTACCTATCTGAGGGCGAGATTGTCATGAAATGGGCCGTTAAGGACATCCCCACGGATTTTGGCACCGTGTTCCCTGATGATCCCGTGAACATCACCACCTGGATCCTCAGCAGCAACCGCCTCCGCGCCCAGGGCTTCTGCCTCTACCTTGCCGCGCTGCTGATTCTGGTGTAGGGAATCAGCCCTTTTGCGCCCCCCGCCTTGCCGCCAATCCGTCCAGAAGCCTCACAAGGCCGATTTTTTGGATTCGCGGCAACGTTGATTATTCCAGAGAAACTGCTATCTTTGTCATTGGGCATATCCCACTTCATGGTCAGACACATCCGCATAGCCTGCCGGGAAGACCTTCCGGCAATACGCGTGGTCCTTGAGGCCGCGAGGGAAATCATGCGATCTGTAGGCAATACCAATCAGTGGATAAACGGTTACCCCTCGGATGAGATTATCCTCTGGGATATTGAAAAGGGGTATGGGCATGTGGTAGTGGACAATGGCTCCGTGGTGGGGTACTTCGCTTTTGTCCCTTCTCCGGAGCCCACTTATCAAAAGATATACAATGGCGCCTGGCCGGATGATTCGGAACCATACCACGTGGTCCATCGTATAGGCAGCCTGCCGGATTCCCACGGAGTGTTCCGCTCCATCCTTGACTGGTGTTTCACCCAGGATAACAATATCCGGATTGACACTCACCGGGACAACAGCATCATGCGCCACTGCATTACCTCCTACGGTTTCACATACTGCGGCATCATATATCTTGCATCCGGTGACCAGAGGCTTGCGTATGCCGGATCTATCCCATTATCAGCCTGCCGGCTTTTGGGATGCGCCGCACCAGAACGGAGATAATGGCCACGCCGGTAAACGAGATGACGGTTGTGCCCAGAATTTGGACAGGCGTAGACAGAGGCATACTTTTTAGCCAGGCCGAAACTGCGCCAAGAAGGAGCATGTGGCAAAGGTACATTCCGTAGCTGGCATTGGATACGGGGAGAATGCATTTCCGATAGAAGGTGGTATCGGCTTTGATCTTGCGGAATAGAAGTATCCAGGCTATTGTCATGAGGGCAACGGCCAGGCCGTCGTTCATCCAGGGGCCCTCCCAGAGGGCGGCCATGCCAACGGGGCCTTCAACGGGGAAAACGCCGCCAGAATCGGCCCAGACGCGGCTGAAAAAGCCTACGGAGCCTATGGCAAAGCCGCCAAGGAATAGCGGCACGGCAATGGCCAGTGTCTTTTTCCAGGACAGTTCCGGGACGAATTTACGGAAGTAAAGGCCCAGAAGCAGATAGCCCACAAAACCGCTGATATAGTAGAACAGGCCATATGTGTTCCAGCTTGCTTCTCCCCAAAGCGGGTATTTGGCGGCATTGGGAATGCCGGAAGGACCGTAAATAACGGGGGCCGAACCTCCAAGCCACTGACGTATGAACGGGATGAGAGTGGTTAGAAGCCACAGGCAAAGGTAAACCTGCAGCTCCCTTTTACCCACTTTCTCCGCCCATGGAGACAGTAGAGGCATTATAAGGTACAGACCCACAATCATATACACAAACCACAGATGCCCTGCAGCGTAGTTGAAATTGAGTAGGAGGCCCTTGAAGTTCTGGACAGGCTCTCCCCATACAAGGGCATACACCACGGTCCAAACAAGGAACGGGACAAGCACCCTCACAGCCCTTTTGCGGAAGAATTCACCGGTGGAATAGTGCAGTGGAAACTGCAGATAACTTGAGGCCACCACAAAAAGGGCAACCGCCGCACGTGGAAGAGTATTTAGGATTGCCACCCAGAAGGCGTCTGACTCCGTGAGGATGAGGGATCCTTCCCCTCCAAGATAAAAGGGTTCTGCGCTATGTGTGAGCATGACCATGAAGCAGGCGGCAACCCGCATCCAGTCTATCCAGATTTCTCTTTGAGATGTATTCATATCTTTGGCTAAGGTACAATAATTTTTCATAAATTTGTGCAAACAAAAAGACAAACAAATGAAAAAGACAGTTTTATTGCTTACCTTGACCATGGTTCTCTTCTCATGTGTCAACGTTAACGTAAATGGCGGAAAACCAGTCAAATGCAAAGGAGAGGTTGTGGAACAGGCCATGGATTTCGCCGGGTTCACCAGTATCACCGTAGAAGGAGCGGCAACCATAGATTTTGTGCAGGCAGAATCCTTCAAGGTTCTTGTCACCGCCAATGAGGAAGTGTTCAATTACCTAGATTACAACATAAAGGACAATGCTCTTGTACTTTCCACCAAAGACAATGTCACTATTGACGCCAAGGAATACAAGGTGCTTATTGAGGCTCCTGCCATCACGCCCGTAGTGGTAGAGGGTGCCGCAGTTCTTAACATACCCGGCGGATACAAGTCTGAGGAGAACCTGGAGATAGAGATTGACGGCGCCGCCAAACTGAACCTAAGCGGCGTAGAAGTTCCCGTTCTTGATATCACCATCAACGGTGCCGGCAAATTTGCCCTCAATGACATCAACGTGGACAAACTTAAGATAGAAGTGAACGGAGCCGGATCCGGTTCTGTTTCAGGCGTTGCAAATTCCGCTAAGCTTACCGTTGCAGGTACTGCTTCGATTGATGCCAGCGCCCTTCAGTGCCCTGACATTGAAAAGCACGTGGACGGCCTTGCTAGAATCAAATAGCCCGGCGGCTACCATAATCCCAATAGTGCCCGGTATTTCCGCCGGGCATTTTTGTATATTGCCGCGAATCCAAAAAAACAGCCACAGGAGGCTTCTGGGTGGATTGGCGGCAAAAGAGGCCGAAAAAAACAGTTTCCACTATCAAAATTATTCGTTATCTTTGTAAGACACATCCGGAGATAACTCTAAAAACCTGATACATTATGAAACCTACACTACTAGTACTTGCAGCCGGTATGGGAAGCCGTTACGGCGGCCTCAAGCAGATGGACGGCCTGGGCCCCAATGGAGAAACCATCATTGACTATTCCATCCATGACGCCGTGGAGGCCGGCTTTGGCAAAGTTGTATACATTGTCCGTGAATCCTTCAAGGCAGATATGGAAGCCCACGTCAAGCAGAAATACGCCGGCGTGAAATGTGTGGACGGAGAGCCCCTGAAGTTTGACTTTGTATGCCAGGAACTAAGCAAGATTCCCGCTCCTTTCACCGTGCCGGAAAACCGTGAAAAGCCCTGGGGTACAGCCCACGCCCTCCTTATGGCAAAGGACGTAATCCATGAGCCTTTTGCCGTAATCAACGGAGATGATTTCTACGGCAAGGAATCCTTCAAGGTTTTGGCCGACTGGTGCCGTGCCCATGAAAAGACAGAAGGTGAGTACTGCATTGTAGGCTTTGAGCTGGAGAACACCCTCTCAGAGAACGGCAGCGTATCCCGCGGAATCTGCTTCTATGACAGCAACAACATCCTTACCGGCATTGCAGAGCATCTGGACATCTCCAAGGAGGCCGATGGAAACGTTTACGGAGACAATTCCGTGAGCGGAGAAAAGCACGTAAAGCTTGCCGCAAAGGCCCTGTGCTCAATGAATATGTGGGGCTTCACCCCGGATTATTTCAAAAAGAGCGAGGCTTCATTTGTGACCTTCCTCACGGAGCACCGCACGGAACCCAAGAAGGAATACTACATCCCTTACGCAGTGGACGTACTGGTTAAGGGCGGTGAGGCCCGCTGCGAGGTCCTGTCATCTCCTTCCCACTGGTTTGGCGTAACTTACAAGGAAGACCGTCCCGGCGTTGTGGCCAAGTTCGCAGAACTGGTGGCAAAGGGCGTCTATCCCAGCCCCCTGTACTAGTATATGGCCCTTTTTGCAAGAAGAGTAAACAACTATGACCTCTATGCCGGTCACGCCTGGTATGTTCCGGGCGTGGGCGGCATGTTCGGCCTTCTGGGCTGGTTCCTGGTGGGCAACCTGCTGGGAAGCCTCGCCGTATACATCATGGGGCTATTCCTTCCGCACCAGTCAATAGTGGATTACGGCCCGCTTGTTTCCTATCCGCTGTGCTTTGTCCCGCCCATGCTGTATGCCGCAAGCCAAAGCCGCAAGAACATGCTCTTTGACCCCGGCTACAAGCTATCCAGCGCAAACTTCGGCCCGTTCAAATGGTGGGTAATGGCGCTCATCACCGTAGTTCTGTCCTTTGCCACAATGATATCCGCGGACCTTCCCAACTACTTCAACATGAAGCTTACGGATTCCGTCCCGGCGCTTAAGCAGCTGTATGATATGGTGATGGGAATATTGGAGCAGGTAACGGGCGGCCCCTTCTGGAGCTCCTTCCTCCTCACCGCCATCTTTGCACCCGTATTTGAGGAGTGGCTATGCCGAGGCATGGTCCTGAGGGGACTTCTCACCAAGATGAAACCCGGCTGGGCCATAGTGATAAGCGCACTCTTCTTTGCCGTAATCCACCTGAATCCCTGGCAGGCCCTCAATGCCTTCATCATAGGTGTTGTGATGGGATACGTCTATTACAAAACCGGCAGCCTGTGGCTCACGATGCTCATCCATTTTGTGAACAACGGATTTGCGGTCATTTGCGCCCACATCCCTTCGCTCCAGGAATACGACTACTGGATTGACATGATGGGAACCTCCACTTACACGGTGGTTTACATTGCCTCCCTGGCAGCCCTGGCACTTTGCATCTGGGCCTTCAGCCGCATTCCCCTCAAGGCTCCGTACGGCAATATTGACAAAGTATAGGAATTATGGAAGAAGGCAAAAAGGACCGTCTGGCTTGGCTTAAACGCAGTGACCACAATTATTTCATCCCGTTTGTTATAATTGTGACCGCCGTTGTGGCCGTGGTTCTGCTGTTCCTCTCCCATAACAGCGTCCTTAACTGGGTAAAGGCCACAATGGAAGTGAAGAGTCAGGAAAAGGAAATGGCCCGCCTCAAAGAGGAAATAAAGGCAATGGACGCAGAGTACAAAGCCCTCACGGAAAACAAGGATTCACTGGAGTCCTTTGCCCGTGAAACCTATCACTTTGCCGCCCCCGGAGACGACGTATACATAGTTGAATAGACTTTCACCAAGGCCGAAGTTTCAGGGACATCATGAACCCTGAGCCAGGTGGCGCCCTTCTGAAGGGCAATCATCTCAAGAGCAAGAGTTTCAGGCATCACTTCTTCCGGAGTGGTGCCTAAAACTTTATATATCATGCTTTTACGGGAAATCCCAACCAGCACGTCCCTGCCTGCGGCCTGAAGTTCTTCCAGCCGCCGAAGGATTTCATAATTCTGAGGAATTGTTTTGCCGAATCCAAATCCCGGATCAAGGATCCACTCCCGAATTCCCTCATCCTCCGCCTTTGCAGCAAAGTCTCTGAAGAAATCCAGAACGTCCTCAATGACATCCCCCTTTGGCTCACGGCCGTGCATGGCAACATACGGAAGCCCCAGCTGACCAACCGTCCGGAGCATCTGAGGCTCTCCCCCGCCAACGTCATTCACAATAAAGGGGCCGATAATCCCATACGCCCGCCTCACTATTTCCGGCCGATAGGTGTCTATGGAGATTACGGGGAGCACCCCTCCGGGGGACTCCGGTCGCTTCGCTCCCTCCGGCCCCTCCCAGGCGCAGGTGCTTCGCACCAGCTTTGGGCCCCTCCCCCTATACTTGTCCGGGGGTGGACAAGCCCCCGGAGGGGTGCTCCCCGCAATCTCCACCAGCGCCGGTTCAAGGCGGGCCCATTCCTCTTC
>JAFZML010000076.1 GCA_017553255.1 Bacteroidales bacterium
CCAGGACATAACTCTCCGGAATGTAGTTACCTCAGACGCCAACTACATCTTCATGCACTGTGAAAATATTGACATTGACGGGTATGAGCTTCACGGAAATTACTCATTCCAGTATGCCAGGAACGTAGTTATCCGGAGTGCAAACCTCCAAACAAAGGACGCATTTTGGGAGAGCCAGAACGTCACGGTGTATGACTCAGTGATTAACGGTGAATTCCTGGCGTGGTACTCCCGCAACCTCAGGCTGGTGCGCTGCCATATTGGCGGAAGCCAGCCCCTGTGCTACTGTGAAAACCTTGTACTGGAAGACTGCACCTTTGACCCGGACGCAGACCTTGCATTTGAGTATTCTTCCGTGAAGGCCACGGTGAAGGGCCTGATTACTTCCGTAAAGAATCCACGCAGCGGATTCATCCGGGCCGGGTCCATTGGTGAGATTATTCTGGATGAGAACATCAAGGCGCCGGGGAATTGTGAGGTTTTGGTGGAAGCAGAGAACTGACAATGGCGCCGGGAAATTGCAAGGTTTTGGTGGAACCTAAGTGATTCATAATGAACGCGTTACAGAGTTTTCTGGTAGAAGTTTTTCTGGTAGAGAATCTTGTAAATAATTGTATATCAAATAGTTAAGTAACACCACAAGGGGAGAACAATTAGGGGAATGAGGTATAATTTTGATACATGCCCGGTGAGGAAGGGCACAGAGAGCGTTAAGTGGGACCTTTATCCCGGAACGCTGCCGCTATGGGTGGCCGATATGGACTTTGTAATTGCCCCTGAAATCAAGGCGGCACTTCAAAGGAGGCTGGACCACGGCGTGTTTGGCTATGAGCTGCTCCCGGACAATTACTTCAGCGTGATGGACCGGTGGTTCAGCCGACGTCACGGCTGGAAAGGCATTTCCCGTGAAACCATAGTACCAACTACGGGGGTGATTGCAGCGTATTCTGCCGCAATCAAAGCCATGACCGTTCCCGGGGACAAGGTTATTGTGATGACACCCTGCTACAACGCCTTCTTCCCGGCCATCAGAAACAACAAATGCGTCCAGGCATCATGCCCGCTGCACTATGAGGGGGGCCTGTATACCGTAGACTGGGAGGCATTTGAGCGGCTGGCTGCGGAATCCAGGGTGCTGCTGTTATGCAACCCTCACAACCCTGTGGGCCGCGTATGGACTAGGGAAGAGCTTCTTAGGATGGCCGATATCTGCCTCCGCAATAACGTCTTTGTGGTGTCAGATGAGATCCACTGTGAGCTCACCTACCCGGGTCATGATTACACCCCGTGGGCCACGCTGCCGGAGGAATATGTTTTAAATTCTGTAACATGTTTCTCCCCAACAAAGCCGTTCAACCTGGCCGGTATTCAGATTGCAAACATCTATGCGGCCTCACCGGAAGTGCTTGCAAAGATGGACAGAGCAATCAATGACAACGAATGCTGTGACGTAAACGTGTTTGGCGCCACGGCCCTCCAGGCCGCATACGGCGAGGGCGGTCCCTGGCTGGACGCCCTGAGGGATTACCTGTGGCACAACGCCCGCACGGTGTACTGCTTCCTGGAAGACGAACTCCCCCTTGTCACCGCCCCGCCCCTTGAAGGCACATACCTCATGTGGTTGGACTGCAGGGCGTATATGAAGAAGTGGGCCGGGAGTGCCGGAGTGACCGAGGATGGTGAAACCGGAACGTCTGGAGCCGGTTTCAGCGAAGCTCTTGGAGAGCATTTGAGAAAGAAACATGGGCTTGTGCTAAGTACAGGCACAATATATGGAGAAGCCGGGGAGGGATTCATGAGGCTGAACATCGCCTGCCCCCGAAGCACGCTCCTTGAGGGGCTGTCACGGCTCCGAGACGGGCTGGAGAGCTTTATCGGCCGTGGAGCTAACTAATTGAATTACAATATATTACACAAAAGAGGGTGAGCAAAACAAGACACCCTAAATTGCATAAATCACTGATTATGAAGTACTTATCTCCACGCGCCGCGGGAAGGGCGGCGGCAGGAAACTCCGCAGGGACAGCAGGAACCGCAAAAAGGGCGGCGGCAGGAAACTCCGCAGGGACAGCAGGAACCGCAAAAAGGGCGGCGGCAGGAACCGCAAAAAGGGCGGCGGCAGGCGCACTGCTTTTAGCAACGTTTTTTGTGGCACTGACAGGCTGCGGTAACCGCGGCAATAAGGGCGCAGAGCCCAGCGCAGAGGACTTTGCGCCGTACATCAAGGCATACACCGGCGGCATTGTCACAGAAGACGCCGTGATTAGGGTAGACCTCACGGAAGATGCCGTCCAGATGCCTGTGGAGGGCCTTTTCACCACAAGCCCCAAAACGGAGGGCACGGTGAACTGGACCAGTCCCAGCACAGTAACCTACACGCCGGAAAAGCTCACGGTGGGCAAGAACTACAACGTGCGCTTTGCCCTCGGAAAGGTGATGGAGGGCGCGCCGGAGAAGTTCAACTTCAGTATCACAGTGAAGGGCATCCCGGAGCCGGAAGAGGAACCTGAAGAAGAGGACAACGGACAGGCCTTCAGGGTTACCAAGGCCAGCCTGCAGCCCGGCCGGATTGAGGTTATCTTGAGCGGCAATCCCGTAAACGCCAAGGTCAAAGGCCTTGTGGAGCTCACCGGCGCGGAAAGGACCTACGTACAGGTTAATGACAACATAATCAACGTCCATTTTGAAGGCGCAAAGGCCGATGTCACCCTCACAATTGACTCGGCGCTGAAGGATGAGGAGGGCAATACTATCGGCCAAAGATTTACCCGCACATTCAGTCAAAGTGAAGACAAACCCGCCGTGGAGATACCCCTCAGCGGCAACATCCTCCCGGACAAGCAGGCCCTCATCCTCCCCTTCCGTGCCGTGAACCTTGGCGCTGTGGAGGTACGCGTAATAAAGATATATGAGAAGAACGTCCTGGCCTTCCTCCAGGACAATGACCTTGATGGCCGAAGCAACTTAAGGCGCAGCAGTAGGCTCATCTACAGGGGAGACATCCCCCTTGACGCCACCAAGGACCTTCACAAATGGAACACCCACAGCATAGACCTCAGCGGCCTTTTCAAGCAGGAGCCGGGCGCCATTTACAGGATCAGGCTCAGCTTCCGCCTGGACCAGAGCCTCTGGGGCGGCAAGGAGTATCTCCGCAGTACGCGGGCCCTCTCCGGCAAGCCCACGGAGGCCGATGAAGCCATCTGGGATACCCCCAGCAGCTATTACTGGGACAACGACTATGACTGGGAAGAGTACAATTGGAAAGACTCCGATGACCCTTCAAAGCCCTCCTACTACATGGACAGCGACCGCTTCCCCGCCATCCAGCTTCTTTCCAGTGACCTCGGCCTGATGGCTCAGTACTCCGGAGGAGACCGCATTTGGGTAGCGGCTACGGACCTTATCACCGCTCAGCCTGTATCCGGCGCGCAGGTAGAAGTATTTGACTTCCAGCTCCAAAGCCTTGCAAAAAGTAACACAGACGGCAACGGCCTTGCCGAGCTTCCGGTAGCCCGTAAGCCTTTTGCCGTTGTTGCAAAGGCCGGCGGCAGCACAGCATATCTGAAGGTGACGGACGGAAAGGAGCGCTCACTGAGCCGCTTCGACGTAGGAGGAGAAACCCTCTCCAAAGGCCTCAAATGTTTCATTTACGGAGAACGCGGCGTATGGCGCCCCGGAGACACCCTCCACGTAACGGCTATTCTTGCCGATAAAAACAAGTCCCTCCCTGAAGGCCATCCTGCCACGCTTGAGGTGTACACCCCGGAAGGACAGTTCTACGCCAAGTACGTGCGTAAGGGCAAGGACGGCTTCTACAGCTTTGCCGTTCCCACAAAGGCCAGTGACCCCACCGGATACTGGAACGCATACCTCAAAGCCGGCGGCAGCAGCTTCCACAAAACGCTACATGTGGAGACCATTAAGCCGAACAGGTTGAAGATCACAACAAGTTATCCTACCATCCTTCAAGCCGGGGAGAAGATTACTGTCAAAACTCAGGCAAGCTGGCTTAGCGGCGGGGTTGCTGGAGGTAACAACGTAAGGGCCCAGATAACCCTGAAAAAGACAGGAAGCACAGCCTTCAAGGGTTTTGAAAAATATACATTCAATGACCCTTCAAGCAGTTTCTCCAAGGCCGAATTTGACCTTTACAAAGGCCGGATGGATGCCCAGGGCAGCTTCAGCGCACAGGTTCAGCTCCCCGTGGCACAGAGCGCACCCGGGATGCTCCAGGCAACCGTAGTAACGTCCGTGGAGGAGCCCGGCGGAGATGAGAGCTTCACAACTGAAACGCTTCCATACTCTCCTTACGGCGCATACGTGGGCCTCAAAGTCCCTGAAGGAGACTATCTGGAAACTGACAAAGACCAGGTTTTCAAAATTGTATCCGTAGATGCCGAAGGAAACAGAATCAAAGGCCGTAAAATAGAGTATGCCGTATACAAAGTGGGCTGGAACTGGTGGTGGGATAACCCCGGATCCAACCTTGACGCATACGTTAGCGGCAACTCTGTGAAGAAGATTGCTAACGGAAATGTTATCAGTGGCAACTCTGATGTTTCATTCACTGTGCGTGAGGAATATCCAGAGTGGGGAAGGTACCTTGTTCTGGCCCGTGACACCGGCAGTGGCCACGTTACCGGACAGTTTGTAACCTTTGACTGGCCGGAGTATCGGGGAAGGGCATCCAGGAAGGACCCTGAGGCTCTCACAATGATTACCTTCTCTACTGACAAGCCTTCTTACACCGTAGGAGAAAAAGCCACGGTATACATACCTGGAGCCAGGGATGGCAAGGCTCTGGTATCACTTGAGAACGCCGGAGGAATCATTTCCAGAAACTGGGTAAGGACAGGTGAAAATGATACACCTTATGAAATAAGTATCACGCCTGAAATGGCTCCCAACTTCTACATCAACATAACTCTGCTCCAGCCATACGGAAACAGCGCCAATGATTTACCCATAAGGCTGTACGGCGTGCAGCGCGTGAATGTAGAGAATCCCGGCTCACACCTCACACCCACGGTTACAATTCCTGACATCCTTCACCCGGAGGAAGAGTTCACAGTTAAAGTGAGTGAAAAGAGCGGAAAGCCCATGACCTACACGCTTGCCATAGTGGACGAAGGCCTTCTGGATTTAACCGCTTTCAAAACGCCTGATCCCTGGAGCAGGATGTACAAACCGGAAGCCCTTGGCGTAAAAACCTGGGACCTCTATGATCAGGTTATTGGAGCATACGGCGCAAAACTTTCCCCGCTGGCGGCAATAGGCGGTGACGAAGACGCCGTAACCAGCGCCCGCAAGGACAACCGCTTCAATCCGGCCGTCCTGTTCCTGGAGCCCAGAACTCTCAAGGCTAAAGGAACGGATGTTTTGAAATTGAAACTTCCCATGTATGTGGGCAGCGTGCGCGTAATGCTTGTTGCAGCCCATGACGGCGCATACGGCAACGCAGAAAAAACAGTCACCGTCCAGAACCCTCTGATGGTTGTCACCACCCTTCCCCGCATCCTTGGAAACGGAGAAGAGGTTAAGGTGCCCGTCAACGTGTTTGCAATGGAAGACGGAGTTAAGGAAGCCACCGTTTCCATCAAGGCCGACGGCCCCGCCTCCATCACCGGCCCCGCCACCCAGAAGCTCAGCTTCAGCGGCAAGGGAGATAAGCTCATCAGCTTCGGCCTTAAAGCAACAGGTGAAGGCGTGACACATGTAACAGTAAACGCCTCCGGCTCCGGCCACAAGGCCTCCGAGACAATTGCCCTCACCGTTCAGAATCCTTATCCTGAGGTTACAAAAGTTGAACGCTTTGTCCTTGAGAAGGGAGAGTCCCGCCCGGTCCCTGAAGGCTCCACCGTGCAGCTTTCCGGCTTCCCCGCCCTTGACGCAAGGAAGCTGTACATTGATATGAAAGAGTATCCGTACAGCTGCGGGGAACAGTTATCGGCAAGGGGAATTACCATCCTGAGCCTTCTTCCAATGCTTGGAGCGGAGGATACGGAAAGTGCGGGGGCCCTTATCCCGGAGCTTATCCAGGCCCTCTACTCAAGGCAGAACCAGGACGGCGGCTTTGCCTACTGGAGTGGCGGCAAGAGTGACCCCTGGGTGTCATCAATGGCAGGCCACTTCCTCACGTTGGCAGGTAAAGATGGCTTTGCCGTGAACGCCGGCGTAATCAAGTCTTGGAAGAGTTATGAAAAGAAGATGAGCCAGGCCTACAGGCTGCTGGGTAATGACTGGTTCCCTCAGCTGGATGAGGCCTACAGGCTTTACACCCTTGCCCTGGCCGGTGAACCCAACCTCTCCTCCATGAACCGCCTTAAGGAATCCGGCAAGCTTGGAGACCGCGCCCGCTGGATGCTTTCAAGCGCTTACGCCCTCTCCGGCAAGAAGGCCCAGGCCGATGCCCTCCTTGAAGGAATAGGCAAGGACTTCCCGGAATACGAGCCTTACAATATCACTTATGGAACATCCACCCGTGACAGGATGGTTGCGCTTGAGGCTTTGGTACGCACAGAAAGAATTGCCGATGCCCTTGCCCTGGCCTCCGAATCCATCCCCACATGGGACCTCTCCACCCAGGAATCGGCCTTTACGGCGGTAGCTTACAGGGACCTCTATGACAAGGTTCCGGCAAGCGCCCCCAGCATGAAGGAGAATGAGAAAGAGGTTGTGAACAGCACTGACGGCAAGCTCTACGGCACCATACTCACCGCCACACGTGAACCAAGTGGGAAGGCCTTCTCCAACGGTCTCAAGCTTGAGGTGAAATATGTGGCCGAAGACGGCAAGCCCCTTAACCCTGCCTCCATTGCCCAGGGCACCCGCTTCAAGGCCGTGGTTAAAGTCACCAACGCTTCCCCTGCCAGCGCGTATGAGGCCCTGGCGCTCAGCCTTGCCATTCCTTCCGGATGGGAGATCCTGAACGACCGCCTCACCGGCGCCGTAACGGAGGAAGACGGCTATGACCACCTTGATATACGTGACACGCGCGTAGACTGGTTCTTCGGCCTGCCTGCAGGAAGGTACAAGACCTTCAGCATTGGCCTCCGCGCCGCTTATGAAGGCAGCTATGTTATGC
>JAFZML010000077.1 GCA_017553255.1 Bacteroidales bacterium
ATTAGATGATTATGAGAAAAATACTATCATTATTGCCAGTATTCCTCTGCGTTTCCCTTTTTGCCCAAAGGACGGGTCAGGCCCAGCAGAATTACATAGATACATACTCCGAAATTGCAATCCAGGAGATGATGCGTACGGGCGTTCCCGCCAGTATCACCCTGGCCCAGGGTATCCTGGAGTCCGGTTCCGGCCTTTCCACCCTTGCCGTAAACGGTAAAAACCACTTTGGCATAAAATGCCACAAGGGCTGGACGGGAGATACCATGTATATGGACGATGACCGCCGCGGAGAATGCTTCCGCGTGTACAATTCCGTAGAGGAAAGCTTCCGTGACCACTCAGACTTCCTCCGTTACCGTGACCGCTATAAGTTCCTCTTTGAACTTGAGCGCACAGACTACAAGGGCTGGGCAGTAGGCCTCAAGAAGGCCGGTTATGCAACGGACCCCAAATACGCAACCAAACTCATTAAATATATAGAGGACTACAACCTGTCACGTTTTGATATCCTCACCACGCAGGAAGAAGCTGTTGTTCCGGAATCTCCGCTCCAGATTGAGCAACCCGTGGCAGCCCCTGAAGTGAGAAACGGCGTAAGCGTTCCGGCATCGGAGCAGTTCCACTTCCAGCTTTCACGTCTTCTTTATTCCCTCAACGACGTCCCCTTTGTGTATTCAATGGAAGGGGAGACATACGCTTCCATAGCAAAGCAGTATCATCTTTTCAAGTGGGAAATCCTCCGCTACAATGACCTGAGGAAGGAGCAGCCGCTTCTTCCCGGTTCCGTAGTGTATCTTGAGGCAAAGAAGAAAAAGGCCCCCAAGGGACTTGATATGTACATTGTCTCTGAAGACGGAGAAAGTTTCCATGACATTTGCCAGCGCTTCGCCGTAAAGGAGAAGGCCATCCTTAAGCTCAACGGCTGGATTCCCCCCGTGGAGCTTGAAGAAGGGGATGAGATAAAACTGAGGTAGCATTTGTCATACCGAGCGAAGCGAGTGTATCTCATTCCATGAAAAAAACTGTACTAATAATACTTTGTGCTGTTGCGGCAGTGCTGGCACTCATTGGCGGCATAGCGGCATACCGCTACTGGTATGACCGCAAGGCTCCTAACTTCAGTGGGGCTACGGAGCTGTACATATACCCCTGGACAGACCCTGAGGCCGTTTTGGACTCCATCCTTGCCAGCGGCAACGTGAAAAAGCCGTCCAGCCTGAAGCGCGCCTTCAAAGGCTGCGAGACCATGCAGGTTGGCCATTACACCATAGATTCCACGTGCACAAGCATGTACGCAATGCGTATGGTGCACAAGGGATGGCAATCTCCCGTGAATCTTACGCTTTCCAGCATACGCACTCCCGCCGTCCTTGCAAGGAAAGTGGGCGCACAGATGCTTGTGGATTCACTTGACGTGGCGGTTTTTGTGTCCTCAGAAGATTCCCTGGGCTTCAAACCGGCACAGCTTTTCACAAGGATAATCCCGGATACCTATGAGATTCTCTGGACGGCTTCAGTGAGGGAGATAATGGAAAAGCTTTTCAAGGAGAGGGATGCCTGGTGGACCCAGGAGCGCCGAGCCGCCGCTAAAAAGCAGGGCCTTACAATGGATGAGGTTTCTACCCTTGCATCCATTGTTAACGGCGAAACAAGGTATGTCCCGGAGCAGCCAGCCATTGCGGCAGTGTACCTTAACAGGCTCAGAACCGGTATGAAACTGCAGGCAGATCCCACAATAGCTTTCTGCTTTGACTATGAGCCTAACCGCATCCTGAAGTCTCACCTTCAGGTGGACTCCCCGTACAACACATACAAGAACTTCGGCCTTCCTCCCGGCCCTATTTCCTGCCCTCCTAAAAGCTGCCTGGAGGCCGTCCTGCACCCGGATTCCCACAGTTACATTTTCTTCTGCGCAGATCCTTCGTTCAACGGCACCCACCGCTTTGCCACCACCTACACCCAGCATCTTGCTAATGCCCGGGAATTCCAGCGGGCACTAACGGCCCGCCAAAAAGCGGCTGCCCGTGGAAGTAAGTAATTGATTATTAATGATAAACGAAAAAACGTCTACCGTTTTTTGACCAGACGTTTTTGCATAAAACACTGATTGTTAAATGGTTAGCTCCACGCTCATAGATAAGGCCAGAACGGCGGCAGCTCAGGCCCTCAAGGACTTCACCCGCCACGACGGCTCTCCGTTTATCGGCCATCCTGACGCCGTTGCAAAGATAGTGTCAGATGAGATTGGCCTGCCGGATGAGTGCATAGCTGCCGTTTACCTCCATGAAGCCAGCCGCATTGCAGGCCTGGAGGTGAAGGAGGCCGACTGGGGCGCTTCCATCTGCACCCTTGTAGACGGCCTTAACAAGATTTCCACCATCAAGCCCAAGGATACGCGCCTGGAGGCGGAAAACTACAAGAAGCTGATTATCCAATACTCCAGGGATCCCCGCGTGACAGTTCTGAAGCTTGCAGACCGCCTGGAGGTGATGCGCAGCCTCAAGATGTTCCCAAAGAGTGGCAGGGAACAGAAAATCCTGGAGACCCTCCTTCTCTATATTCCGCTGTCTCACCAGCTTGGCCTTTACAAGATGAAGCGTGAGATGGAGGATATCTATCTGGGTTACGCAGAGCCGGAGCAGTATCGCCTCATCACCAACAAGCTCAAGGCGGGGGAGAAGGACCGCGAGAAGCTCATGCTGGAATTCATAGAGCCGCTCAAGGGCAAACTGGATGCCGCCGGAATCAAGTATAAACTCAAGGTCCGTACTAAATCCGCCTACTCCATCTGGCAGAAGATGTGCAAGCAGAAAGTTCCCTTTGAGGGCGTCTATGACGTATTTGCAATGCGCTTTATCATAGAATGCGACGGAGAGAACCACCCTCTGGAAAAGGAACTGTGCTGGAAGGTGTTTGGCTTTGTGACGGAGGAATATGAGCAGGACACAAAGCGTCTCAGGGACTGGGTCACCAACCCCAAGCCAAACGGCTATGAGAGCCTGCATATAACCGTAAAGAACCGTGAGGGCGCATATATAGAGGTCCAGATACGCACCCAGCGTATGGATGATATGGCCGAGAACGGTTTTGCCTCACACTGGGCATACAAGGGCATCAAGAGGGAAGAGAGCCTGGACAGATGGCTCTCCAACGTCCGCTATGCCCTGGAGCATCCGGATGACGACACCGAGGACCTTCCTCAGCCTCCTTCCAAGGAGATATTCGTGTTCACTCCTACCGGTGAACTCCGAATACTTACAGCCGGTGCAACGGTCCTGGACTTTGCATTTGGTATCCATACTAACATAGGCTCCCACTGCGTGGGGGCAAAAGTTAACGGCAAGGCCGTATCCATACGTGAGAAGCTCTCTACCGGAGACGTTGTGGAAATCCAGACATCCAAGAACCAGCGCCCCAACCAGGACTGGCTTGGATGGGTGGTGAGCTCCAAGGCCCGCTCCAAAGTGAAGCAGGCTCTGGCCCTGCAGGAGCAGACCCGTGCCATAGACGGCCGTGAGCTCCTTGAAAGGCGCCTCAGGAACTGGAAGCTGGAACTCCCCGACGACATGCTCACGGAGTTCCGCAAAAAGAACAATTATCCTACTCTCACGGCCTTCTATGCCGCAATTGGCGCCGGCACCCTGGACGTGAACGTGATAAAGGATTACATCCAGGGAGAGGCCGCCCGCCACGCTGCGTCCGTAGAGGCAGCAGAGGCAGTTCAGGCATCGGCCAAAGCCGCCCGGCACTATGAAAGCAAGGACGATATCCTGGTTCTGAACGCCAAAAACGTGAAAGGCCTGGACTACAAGATGTCCAAATGCTGCAATCCCGTTTTCGGGGACGACGTCTTTGGCTTTGTCACCCGCACGGACGGCATCAAGATCCACCGCATAACCTGCCCCAACGCCGCCCGCCTGCTGGAACTCTACCCCTATAGGATCCAGAAGGTAAAATGGGCCGACAGTCCCTCCAGCAGCAGCTTCCAGGTGGCCCTGAAGGTTATTGCCGATGAAGACAGCGCATCTGGCCGCATCCTGGAAGTGATTGGCCAGTTCAAGGCCAGCATCCGCTCCTTCACCGTTACGGAAAACAGCCGCAACGGCACTTCTGAGATATCCCTCAAGATATCCGTCCCCTCCAACCTGGAGCTTGACAAGGTTGTGTCACAGATAAAGAACCTGAGGCACGTGATTAAAGTGGCAAGGCAGTGAGAAAGTGGCTTATCATATTACTTGCGGCCACCGTGTCATTTGCCGCCTGCGTGGGCCAGAAAGAGGACCCGGAGGAGTTTGATCCTTCGCAGCAAGGTAACACCCAGGAGCCTTCAGGTGCCCTGGAAGGGACAGTCTTCTATCACCGCGTACTGGCTCTTGGCTTTACTGCCACATGGTGTCAGTACTGCCCCAATATGTCGGAGGCAATTGAAGATGCCTCGGCCCAGAGGCCCGGAAGGATTATTCCTCTGTCCGTGCATTATATGGATGAGCTGTCTCCCGCGGAGGCTGTATCCATCAGCTCCGCCTTCGGGGTGTCAGAATACCCGTCCCTTATCTTCGACCTTGACGGCGGTACTCTCAACGGCGGTCAGGACCCTTCAAGGATAGTGGA
>JAFZML010000001.1 GCA_017553255.1 Bacteroidales bacterium
AAACGGGAAAATACAGTTCCTGTTTGCTTCCGGCAGCAAACTGTACCTTCTGGACCGCCTTGGCCACTGGGTAAACGGCTTCCCCGTAGAACTTGGAAAGCAGGTTCTGCTGGGTCCTGACGTATACGATTTCACGGGCGCAGGCGGCTACACCGTAATGGTGCTCCACAAGGACAACACCCTTGAGCGCTATAACCTTCACGGCAAAAAGCCTGAAGGCTGGAAGGGAATTGCCGCCCCTGAAACTGTCAAGAACCTCCCTGAACTCATTGAAGTGAAGGACCGCAGGTACTGGGCGGTGCGCACTTCCGTCCGTACCCTCATCTATCCCTTTGAAGGGGGAGAGCCCCTTGTGAAGGACGATGGCGGCAAGATGATAAAGCCGGATTCCAAGCTTACCGTTACCGCAAAGGGCATAAGCGCAGAATGCTACGACGGCCGTGAAAGGGACTTTAAACTGTACTAAAACCTACACCATATCATGGAATTCAAATCAGTAAACAAAACACTGCAGGAAAGCTTTATCCGCAACTGGGACCGTCCTGCCCTCACCAACTACCAGGGAATGACCCTGGCATACCGTGAGGTGGCGCTCAGGATTGCAAAGCTCCACATTGCCTTTGAGCAGTGCGGCCTCAAAAAGGGTGATAAAGTTGCCATTTGCTCCCGCAACCAGGCCAACTGGGGCGTGAGCTTCCTTGCCGCCATCACTTACGGCGCCGTTGCAGTACCCATTCTCCATGAATTCAAGCCAGGAAACATACACTATCTGGTAAACCACTCGGAGGCCCGCGTCCTGTTTGTGGATGAGGTTATCTGGGAGGGACTTTCGGCCGAGGAAATGCCGGATCTCCAGGTTGTGGTGCAAATCAACACGTTCAAGTTCCTCTACGTTGCATCTGAGGAGCTCTCATACGTGAGGGAGCATCTTAATGAGGAATTCGGCAAGCGCTATCCCAATACCTTCGGCCAGGAGGACCTCAATTATTATGAAGATTCCGCAGAGGAACTTGCCATAATCAACTATACTTCCGGAACGTCTGGCTTCTCCAAGGGCGTAATGCTGCCCTACAGGGCCCTCTATTCCAATATAGAGTTTGCCGCAAAGGACGCCTGCCCCATGCTGAAGGCGGGGATGAACGTTGTGAGCATGCTGCCATCGGCCCACATGTACGGCATGATGTTCGAATTCCTGTTTGAGATGACAATAGGCATGCACGTGCACTTCCTGTCCCGCGTCCCCAGCCCCAAAATCATCATGCAGGCATTCCAGGACATCCATCCGGACATCATCATAGCAGTGCCGCTGGTAATGGAGAAAGTGTACAAGAGTAAGCTCAAGCCGCTCATTGACAAAACCAAGTACTACAGGCGCATCCCCATCCTGGGCCCCACCATTGAGAAGAAGTTCTGCACGGAGCTCACCAACTCCTTTGGCGGCCAGTTTGAGGAAGTTATCCTTGGAGGAGCCGCCTTCAACCCGGAGGTGGAGAAATTCCTGAACAAGATTGGTTTCCACTATACCGTAGGTTACGGCATGACAGAGTGCGCCCCCATCATAGGCTATGCCCACTGGGACAAAGTGAAGGTTGGAAGCGCCGGCCGCGCCGCCCTCAACATGGAAATGCGCATTGACTCCACGGATCCTGAAAACATCCCCGGAGAAGTCCAGGTGAAGGGCCCCAACGTGTGCCTTGGATATTATAAGAATGAGGAAGCCACCAATGCGTCATTCACAGAGGACGGCTGGTTCCGTACCGGAGACATGGGTATCATAGACCAGGACGGTTACCTGTTCCTGAAAGGCCGCTCCAAGTGCATGGTGCTTGGCCCTTCCGGCCAGAACATCTACCCTGAGGAAGTGGAAGCAACCATCAATAACTTTGTGTACGTGGTAGACTCCCTGGTTGTTGAGGACGACGGCGGCCTCACCGCCCTCATCTATCCGGACTGGCATCAGGGAGAACTTGACGGCTTCACCCGCGCGGAATTCCGCAAGCGCATCTGCGGCCTTCTTCCCGCCATCAACGACGAACTTCCCAAGTACGCCCAGATCAAGAAGATAGAGCTTATGCCGGAAGACTTCGAGCGC
>JAFZML010000078.1 GCA_017553255.1 Bacteroidales bacterium
CGATGAGCTTTATGACGAACCCCACAAGTTCAAGTCGGCCGGTTTCAATCTTCCGGTCCAGATAAAATCTCCCAATGACACTCTCCCGGATGAGCAGTTCAACTATATCAAAACTTTTATCAATGAGATGGAGGCGGAGATTAAAAAGATTGGTTCTTCCAATGAGAGCCGATACACGGATTACCTTGACATCAACACTTTTGCCGACTGGTGGCTGGTTCTTGAGACCATCTCCAATTACGAGGCTTACAAGCCCCGCAGCGTGAAGTTCTACAAGGGCCGGGACGGCGTTGACAGCGCTCCCGGCACGGTGTGTAAGCTCAAGGCCGGTCCCCTTTGGGACCAAGAGCTGTTCCTTGTAGACAAGAAGTTCAATTCCAAGGACATGTACTATTTCAAGTACCTTTTCAGGGATCCTGTGTTTGTGGAAACGGTGAAGAAACGCTGGGAGGTTTACAAGGGCAACATCCTTGGCAACGGCAAGTATCCTGACTTTGTGGAGTATATGGAGGATATCGTGTCGCTCATCAAGGAAAGCGCAAACCGTGACATTGCCCTTTGGGAGAACCCCTATTTCACCCTCTCCTCCGAGGTCCAGACCGTCCGCCGCGGCTTCCACAGCAAGATTGAGTGGATGGACTCCCAGATCAAGGCCCTGTAGGGCGTCATGCCCGACACCGATCGGGCATCCCTCCCGTCCACTTTTCGGCCGCGAATCCAAAAAAAACGCCATTCTACGCGTTCTACGTGTACTGGCGGCAATGATTTGGGCCAAAATGGGCAAAAAGCTTGCCGCCAATCCACAAAACCCTGTTTTAAAGCCTTCTGGATGGATTGGCGGCCAATTTTAGGGACGGACCTATAGAACACAGGCCCAGCCGAATTTCCGAACTATTTCTTTCAGCAGGTTCCTGTCACGGACAGGGATAGTCACAGGAACAGTTTCTCGCTGGTTGCTCCTCTCTGCTATAGCGGCGGAGTCCAGATTAAATTGAGTTTGAAGATTCATCCACATTTCTGCCGGAATACCCAAAGCCTTCTCAAGAGCTACTGCCATATTCATAGATACGGCACGCTTGCCGTTGATGGTTTCGCTTATGACAGACTGCTTAAACCCTGTCATTTCCGATAATTTCTTTTGAGTAATACCTCTTGACTTCAGTTCATCCCGAATCAGTTCACCGGGATGCGTTGCCATATATGGAACCAATACTTTGTTACTCATAATGCTTGGATATTTCTTTTATCAATGCATTCACAATGATGCCTTCTTCGTTTGGAGAGGATTTAAAAAGGAGGCGGTATTGCCTGTTAATCCACACAGCATCTAAACCTGCCAGATCCCCTTTCTTTTTTTCATAGTGAAGTGAGTTGATAAGATAAAGATTCTCTATGCGGCCTGCCGCCAGCAAATAGTTCATTACCTTAACATAGCTTTTCACTACACCTTGTGGCAGTTTATTATATCTGCTATCATTTGTTGTTCCTGTTGTAAACAGGTCCTCCAAAGCCTTGTCTTCAAACTCAATAATCATATGCTTTGGAGTAAAATCATTGCAAATATAGTATAATTTGTTGAATAATTCACAGATTTGCGAATTATTTTACCACGTCCCCCGGTTATAGAGGAGTGATAGTCTGAAGCGAATTTGAGCATAAATCAACACAGTATAATTATACATACTGCATCCTTTATAATAAAGAATGCCCGGCCAGCTTGCCGGACAGCAATAATATGCATTTTTTCTTGAAACTATCCGTTGAAACGTAAAAATTTTTTGAAATGTTTTTACGGATAAACGTGAAACAACACATATCCAACCTCGTTTTCCGTTAAAACACCTCAGCCTGGGCCGGGAGGTGATGTGCCAGGGGGACTCCGGTCGCTGAAGCCCCGCTACGCGGGAGCTAGCTCCCTCCGGCCTTCCCATGCGCCGGCGCTTTGCGCCAGCTTTGGGCCCCTCCCGCTATACTTGTGCGCGGGTGCACAAGCCCCCTGGCACATCCCTCCCGGCCCCCGGCTTCCGTCCAACAAGTCAACGATGAGCACGAAAACCCACCCATAACGTGCTCATCTCACGTCATGCCCGGCCCCGACCGGGCATCCCTTTGTCATACCGAGCGTAGCGAGTGTATCTCATGCCCCAGTCATTCTGATTCCTCCCCTGTCATTCTGATTCCTCCCCTGTCATTCTGAGCGAAGCGAAGAATCTATTACTTTGTGTTTTTAACTCATTCATTATGGATAAAAACACAACCTTCTCCGGCGTGGCCGCAATGTGGCTGACGCGGAAAAAACAGTACGTCAAAAGATCTACCTACGCCACTTACAGCACACTTATTGAAACCCACCTAGTCCCATGCTTCGGGAGCAGGACAGACATCCGGGAGGCCGATGTCCAGGAATTCGTGAACGCGGAACTCTCCGCGGGGCGGAGCGTCAAAACCGTGAAGGACGTCCTTGTGGTACTGAAGATGATTCTACGGTTTGGCGCCAAGTGCGGGATGTTCCCAGAGCGGAGGATTGACGTAGTGTTCCCAACGCAGCGGGAAAAGACCACGGTAGAAGTGATGTCTGTCCCAAACCAGCGCCGGCTCATGAGCTACGTCAAGGACCATTTCTCTTTCCGGAACCTTGGAATCCTCATCGCCATGAGCACCGGCCTCCGGATTGGGGAGATTTGCGCGCTAAGGTGGGCCGATGTTGACCTTGAATCCAGAGTGCTTCGGGTCAACCGCACCATCCAAAGAATTTATCTGGAAGGTCACACGGAGCTGCTGGAGGACGTCCCGAAGACGGTGAGCTCCATCCGGGAAATCCCATTGACGCAGGAGCTTATGGGGATTCTTCGGCCCTTAAAAAAGATTGTCCGGGCCGATTATTACGTCCTCTCCGGCTCCGCCGCGCCCATCGAGCCCCGGACGTACAGGGCTTATTTCAAAAGGGTGACGGTGGAAATCGGCCTTCCGGCAATCCGATTTCACGGGCTTCGGCACAGCTTTGCCACCCGCTGCATCGAGAGCCGCTGCGACTACAAAACCGTGAGCGCGCTGCTGGGCCATTCCAACATCAGCACCACGCTTAACCTTTACGTGCACCCCGGCCTTGACCAAAAACGCCGCTGTATTGACGCTGTGGCAAGATTGCTGAAATAATATGAAATTCTCCTTGCTTTTACTAACGTAATTTGCTAACTTCGCGACTTGGATAGTTAGAGATGCGTCACTTATCAACTTTATTTGTGTCCTCCCCCGCCCTTAGCCACATACTAAGGGCTGGTTCAGTGCGTCCCTCTGTCCCCGCTTTTGTCATTCTGAGCGAAGCGAAGAATCTACGTCATGCCCGACCTGATCGGGAATCTCACACCGCTAATCAAATTCTAAATTCAAATAATCTATGAAC
>JAFZML010000079.1 GCA_017553255.1 Bacteroidales bacterium
AAATAGCCGAAGAATCCGGTGAGACCGGCGGCCGTTCCGGCGGCATTCTTTGGTGCCAGATCCAGGGCCTGAACGCCAATGAGCATAACTGGCCCGTAGATGAAGAATCCTATGCCGATGAGTGAGATAATCACCACCGTAAGGTTATCCAGATTAAGCCAGTAGAGCACGATGAACAGCAGTACCACAGCCATGAATAGGATGGTGGGGAGAGCGCGTTTTCCGTGGAAGAGTTTATCTGACAGCCAGCCGCAGAGGAGGGTGCCCGGAATGGCGGCAAATTCGTAGGCGAAGTATGCCCAGCCGGCGCTCTTGAGGTCAATTCCTTTCTCCGTGAGGATTGTGGGCGCCCAGTCAAGGCAGCCGTAGCGGACCATGTACACAAAGGCATTGGAGAGCGCTATGAACCACAGGAACTTGTTGTTGAGGACGTATTTGAAGAAAATGTCCTTGGTGGAGAGGGTTTCCTCATGCTTTTCTGAGTAGTTCTTGGGGTAGTCGTTGCGCCACGCCTCTACAGACTGCAGACCGCAGGACTGGGGCGTGTCACGCAGAAGGACGTATGCCAGAAGGGCAATGAACAGCGCCACGGCGGCAGGGAAGGCAAATGTGCCGATAAGGAAGTAAAGCTCCTCGTGGGCGCCGTAGAACCAGCTTCCGAACCACACCGCGCCGTAGGTTGCCATGGGCCCAACAAGGGAGCCGCCAACATTATGGGCGCAGTTCCAGATGCTCATCATGGTGCCTCTTTCCCCGGGGGAGAACCAGTGCGTCATGACGCGCCCGCATGGAGGCCAGCCCATACCGTTGAACCAGCCCACGGCAAAGTTCAGGATGCCCATCACCAGGATTGCCAGCGGTTTGTTGTCTGCGCCGATAAACTGGATGGGAACAATCATGAAGCACATTGAGATGGCCGTAAGGATAAGGCCCAGGGGCAGGAATACGCGCGCATTGGAGCGGTCGCTGACGCTTCCCATCAGGAACTTTGAAAGGGCGTATGCCGCGGCGTTGAGACCCAGCACAAAGCCAAGTTCCGTCTTGTGGAATCCAAGCGGATCCATGGCGGGGATGGCCATGGAGAGGTTCTTTCTTACAAGGTAGAAACCGGCATAGCCGATAAACGCCCCAAGGAACACCTGCCAGCGCAGGCGTTTATATTTTGCATCGGCCTCAGGCCCTGTTTGGGCGGGCAGATAAGCGGGTTGCTTAAGGAAACTGAGCATTATCTTACTACTTCAATAAGACGGTCAGGGTAATTGGAAATGATGGCTTCTACGCCGCATTTAACCATACGGCGCATCTCGGCCTTGCTGTCTACGGTCCAGGGAACCACTCCAATGCCGTGGGCGTGGCACCAGGCAACGTTTTTCTTTGTGACAACGTGGGATTCCGGGCTCCACCACTGAGGCACAAAGTCAAGCCTTCCAAGGAGCTTTTCAATGTTTCCGCCGTCGAAGGGCTCCGTGAGGAATGCGAGGGTTACTTCCGGCCAATTCTCATGGATGTAATTGAGCGCGCGGGGATCAAAGCTCTGGACAATGAGCCTGTCTCCTAGGTTCTTGGAAAGAAGGAGAGGAATGCAGACGTCACAGAATGTCTTGTAATCCGGCCACAGAGTGCCTTCTCCGTCTCCTTCAGTGGACTTTATTTCAATGTTGTAGTTAACGGGCTGCTTGGCATAGCTCTCAGTGAAATCTATGAGCTCAGAAGCCAGAGGCTTTACAGCGGCAACCTTTACCTGATCCGGCCAGCGGTCTACGTGACGGAGGCCAACGTCATACTTTGCAATGCTGTCGTAGGGCATTGTGAAGAGGTATTCCTTGGGGTCTCCCTTCTTGACAAGGGAACCGTCAGGGCGGGTGGAGTAACGCTCATGGAAGAAGGGATCATGGGAAACCACCACCTGTAAGTCCTGTGACAGGTGAAGGTCAAACTCCAGCGTATTCACGTCCATGTCCAGGGCGTTTTTCATTGCGGGGATGGTGTTCTCCGGATAAAGCCCTGCGCCTCCGCGGTGGGCCTGTACGTCAATGGGACCGTGAGGGGCCGATGTCCCGCAGGAAACGGCCGCCAGAAAGAGAATGAATGGAAGTATTCTTTTCATAATAATATGGTTTTCAATTTGAGATCCTCTCGCTTCGCTCGGGATGACAGTTCTTGTCATCCTGAGGAACGAAGTGACGAAGGATCTATTCAATTGCTTCTGCTATAATTGATATGGGATTGAGGACGGGGTAGCCGGTGGACATCTCGATTTGCCATTTGCAGGTTTCGCAGTCGCAGGCAACTACGTCCGGATTAACGTTTTTGATTTGGTCAAAGAGGGCGGTGCCAATGGCCTGGGAGGCTTCATAGTTCTCTTTCTTGAAGCCGTAGGTGCCGGCAATGCCGCAGCAGGCCGATTCCAGGAGGGTGAATTCCACCCCTGGGATCATCTTGAGGAGTTTTTCCGTGAAGACGCCCCAGCCCAGCTTTTCCATGTGGCAGGGGACGTGGTAGGCTATCTTCTTGTGATAATCGGCCTTGAATTTTAGCGTAGCGCCCTTTTCCAGCTTTTCAAAGATAAAGCGTACGGCCATCTGGACAGCGTCCCTTACCTCTGAATTGTCTACGCCAAGGAGATTGGGATATTCATCCCTGATGGTGAGAGTGCAGGTTGAGGACGTTGTTACAACCTTGAGGCCGCCTTCTACAACGGCTTTCCGGAGGGCTCCAACATTATGCGTGGCCTGTTTGGTGGCCTGCTTGGAGAGGCCGTTTGTTATGAGGGCAATGCCGCAGCATTTTTCCTTTTCCAGAAGCTGCACGCCAACGCCCAGGGCATTCATTACCTTCACAAGGTCCTTTCCCAGCTGTGGATAGTTGTAGTTCACATAGCAACCGTGGAAATAAGCTACTTGTTCCGGGAAGGCGGCCTGCTCCTTGCGGCGGCGCTTAAGCCAGCGCTCGAAGCTGCGGGCACTGTATTTGGGGAACTGGCGGTGACGGTCTATGGCAAGCGTCCAGTCCAGGGCCTGTTTTGTGACTCCAAGGCTGGTTACGCCATTCACAATGGGCGCAAACGGACGGGCCATAGAGCCCATGAAATCTGTATTTGCAAGCATGACGTCCCTCAGTTTAGGGGGCTGCTTCTCATACTTTATGCGCGCGCTCTGGATAAGGTCTGCTACGTCTACCCCTGAGGGACACGCCACCTCACACCTTTTGCAGTTGAGGCAGTATTTGAGGGCGTAGTTGAAGAAGTAAGGGTCCTTGAGGCGCAGACGCTCACCGTCCGGACCGGCCTGCTTGGGGCCCGGGTACAGGGGATTCACCTGCAGCACAGGGCAGTACGCGGTGCACACCGTGCACTTCATGCATTCCTCAAAATTATGGGAACTGGAAGTATATTCTTGAAGTTTCATACTACATTTCCTTTTGAGATACACTCGCTTCGCTTCGCTCGCTGGGTAAAACATTAAGTATAGAGTCTACGGCGGCAAAGGCAGAACGGATGGCCATTCCGGCGGCGGTGCCGAATTCCGGGCGGGTGGCACCAAGGACGGAGCCTATTGCAAAGAGGTTCTGAAGGGGAGCACCCTCACGGAAGGCGTGAAGGGTTTCCGAAGTTTTGACGCCGTAACCCATGTAGGGCTGGTCACCGGCAAAGGAAGGATTGTACCAGTCATTACGGTCCTGGGCGCATTCAACATCCAGGCCGAAAACGGGCTCCGAGACTTCAAAGGGATTGCTCCTGAGGCCTTTGGAGAAGTATCCTCCGGTTGCAAGGATGAAGTTTGTGCCCTCAATGTAATGGGAGTCAAGGTTACGGGTTCTGATGCTGTGGACAACGCCGTTATGGATGTGCGCCCCAACGGCTTCATCTCCTCCAAGGAAAGTGCCTCCAAGTACCTCAAAACGGCGTTTGAGGAGCATCTGGGTGCGGATTCCGGGAACTGACGGCGGCATTGTGCCTGCAAATACCACCTGCGCCGGGATGCCCTGGCGTATACGGCCGGGAACGGAAGGATCCAGCAGGCCGAAAACCTGCGGGAGCACCACGGTGTCTTCATCTTTCAGGAGAACGCGGACTTCCTGCACCACCTTCTCCCAAACCCGGTCCATCTTGCGGGCAATCTGGACCGAGCGCATCTCCGAGGGGGAGAGCTGGAGCTGTTCAAGCTCCGGCAGCGAAATAAAGCGTATGCGGCATTCCATTCCCTGCTTCTCAAGGCCTTCTGCCAGGAAGGAGGAGAAAAAGTCATGGTAGCCCAGGAAGTTAACCACAAGGGCTTTCCGGCCGATTTTTGGTGCGTCAAAGATACTGATGTCTTCCAGTGAAAGCGCGCTGGGCTTGAAAGTGCCAAGCGGCATCAGGCGTACGCCTTCCTTATAATGGACATGGATTCCGGCCTCCTGGAAAAGCGTGGCAAGACGGGGCTCCGGGGCGGTGATGGACTCAAACGTTCCGGAGAAGAAATGGAGGGCGTTCTGGCCGCCTGAAATGATGGCCGTTGAAAGACCGGCTTTCTGGAGGCTTATACCTGCAACCATTCCGGCCAGGCCGCCGCCAACTATAACTACGTCAAACTTCATAGGCCTAGAACATGTTTATAAACCCACTGAGTGTATTCCGCTTCACGGAGGGTGTCTCCCCAGCCAATGGGGAAGTTGCCCTTCCAGCGCTCCTGGAGGAAATCTGCAAGGTCTTTCCTTTCACGCTCTATGCAGCCGTGGGCCTTGGCAAGAAGGCCGGCGGCGCGGCATGCGCAGAACTCTCCCTGGCACGTTCCCATACCAACGCGTGTGCGCCTGCGGAGGTCTGTTAAGGTGGAAACCTCCAGGCGCTCAATTGCGGCATTGATTTCACCTACGGACACTTCCTCGCATTCGCAGATAAGGGCGTCATCCCTGCGGTCTCCGGTACGGAGGCGGGAGGCCCTTGTACCCATTCTGGAAGCCGCGGCTTTTTGGGCCGATGAAGGGGCTTCCCAGATTTTCTGGGCCACCTGTTCATAGGACTTTTCCTCACTTCCGGGAAGGGGAGTAGTGGCGGTTTCGCAGGCCTTTTCAACGCCAAGTTTACGGCATACTGCGTCTGTTGCAATTTCTGCCATAAGCCTGTAGGTCATTAACTTACCGCCGGTTATTGTAATGAATCCCTTAAGTCCGTCACGGACCTCATGATCCAGACAAACTATTCCACGTGAAATGTTGCGGCCGGTAGGGTCATCGTCCGCGCTGACAAGCGGCCTTACGCCGGCGTATGCGCGGAGGATTCTGGTGCTGGAAAGTGACGGTGCAAGCTTTGCGCCTTCCGTGATAAGGAGGGTCACTTCATCCGGCGTAACGGCTACGTTGTCGCACTCCTCAAACGGGATGCGTGTAGATGTGGTTCCAATGACGCAAACTGTATCTCCAGGCACCAGAATATCGGCATTGGAAGGCTTGCGGCAACGGTTGATAACCATGTTGTTTACCCTGTGGGCAAAGATGAGGAGGGCGCCTTTTGCGGGGTACATCCCAACGTTCACACCGGCCATCCGGGCAATGCCGTGGCCCCATATTCCGCAGGCGTTGACCGTTACGGGGGCGTAATAATCGGCCTCCTCCCCGGCAATGTTGCGGGTATGGACGCCCACTATCCTGTCTCCGTCCTTTATGAATCCCGTCACTTCTGTCTGGAGGCGAACCTGGCCGCCGTGGAGCTTGGCGTCAAGCATATTGGCTGCGCAGAGGCGGAAGGGATCCACGCTGCCGTCAGGGACACGCACCGCTCCAATGAGCTCCGGGTTCACGGAAGGCTCCAGCCTTCGGGCAAGGTCAGGGTCAATAATCTCTGCGTTGATACCAGCGCTCTGGCATGCCTGGACAAAGGTTTGCTGGTATCCAAGGTCATCTTCAGGGAGGGTGATGAAAAGGCCGTCCGTCTCATCTATACAATGCGCCGCGATGCGCCTCAGGATCATGTTTTCCTCTATGCATTCACGGGCCGATTCTGCGTCATTCACCGCATACCTGGCGCCGCTGTGAAGAAGGCCGTGGTTGCGGCCCGTGGCACCTGTGGCAATGTCTGAACGCTCTATAAGCAGGGTCCTGAGGCCTCTCATGGCGCAGTCCCTCTGCGTTCCGGCCCCGGTGATTCCGCCGCCTATGATAATTACGTCAAATTCGTTTGGTTTCATAGCGTAGTGTTACAGATAGCAAATTTAGTGATTTTCTGCCACCCTTGCAACCCCGCGGATTCTGTCCCGGCATAAAATGACGAACGGGTGAGTTTTACGAGCGGAGGCGCTACAAAACAGGGATGAACGGAACCTCATGAACCGTCATAAATCACTAACTTTGTGATTGCATAATTATAACTTAGTTATAAGCACATATAACTGAACCAAAACAATAACTTAATGAGATACTTTTCCAACAGTATTTGTGGCTTCAAGGCCACTCTGATGGCATTAGTAATGCTAATTCCCATGATTTCATGCCGGCAGGAGCCCCTTAATCAGGAAACCCCTGTCCTTAAGGCTTCTGAAACTTCCCTGAGTTTTCCCGGAGACGGCGGTATCCAGACCGTGAACATAGAGGCGGGAGGCGCCTGGATTGCCAAGGCCGATGTAAACTGGGTAAACATCTCTCCGGAAAACGCCGGCGGCAACAAAACCGTAACCGTACAGGCACTCGCAAATCCCAATTCCACATCCAGAACCGGCAAGATTGAATTCTATCTTACCGCATATCCTGATGTAAAGGCGGAGGTAAGCCTTACGCAGGCGGAAAAGGGAGCATCGGCCCCGGACCCCTATAATCCTGAAGATGACGGCCCGGACAATTCCTCAGTGGTAATTCCAAAGGAGGATTTCACGGAAGAAAGCAGCTGGAGCGTTACAGGAAGTATCATGGACCTTGGCTGGACCAAGGACATTGTGATGCTTGAGGAGCCTTCCTACGGCTGGTTGGCCGCATTTGACATAGAGGTTGCGGAAGGAGGAGAGTTCAAGTTCCGCAAGGACGCAGACTGGGCCGTGAACCTTGGCGCAACAAACAAGGCCCTGGAGCTTGACAAGCGTTATAAACTGGCCGATGACGGAGCCAACTTCAAGCTCCCTGCCGGTACCTATGACCTTTACATCCAGCCCACTTTCATGCTCCTGTATGCCCTTGAGGCCGGTGCCACCTTTACCCACGGAGACGCCGTAGCGGAGGCAGAGCAGGGAGAAAATGTGAGAATTTACGTTCTCAACAACTCCACGTGGTCCAAGCCTTATATGTATGCATATGTGGGCTCCGGAGAGCTCCAGCCTTACGGCCAGTGGCCCGGCACATACGCATCAGGTACCAAAGTCTTCGGGGACTATACCTGGACATACTGGGAGGCATCCGGATTCAGCGGAATCAACGGAATCAACCTCATCCTCAACAACAACGGCAAGGACCAGTATCCCGCTCCGGATGAGACAGATGAGCTCTGGAGCAACCTCACCATCCTGAACACCCTCTTCTTCACCTGGGACGGCACCACCCTCAAACAGGTGGAAGACCCTGCAAATCCCGGCGTCACCGGAAAGGGCAAGGAACCGGATGTGGTGAAGTTCGGATCCAGCTCCTGGACTCTTATCGGCACGCTGGAAGGCACGGAATGGGATACGGATTTCCCCATGGACACTGAAGGTTACTGGGAAGTGGCACGTGACGTTACCGTTTCCTCCGGAGAAATGTTCAAGTTCCGCCAGAACCGTTCCTGGGGCAATAACTACGGCTATGGAGAAAATGCCGGAGACACCCCCAGGGAGGCCAGCGCCGGTACAAAACTGGATATGGTCCCCGGCGGTGCAAACATAACAGTGGCCCCCGGAAAATATGATATTTACCTTGCCGCGGAAAACAGGATTGCATATATCCTTAATGCCGGAAGCACCTGGACCCATGAGGCCGAGGGCAAGCCGGAATACGGCGGAGAAGGGGAATATGACCCGGATCTTGCTCCTTCCGGAAAGAAGAGCGGCATTACCTACCAGATCAATGTCTTCTCCTTCAAGGATTCCAACGGAGACGGCTACGGAGACCTAAACGGCATTACTGAAAGCCTGGATTACTTTGACAAACTTGGCGTAACCGGCCTGTGGCTCTCTCCTCTCCATCCCGCCCAGAGCTACCACGGCTATGACGTGAAGGATTACACCGCCATAGAGAAGCGTTACGGCACGGAGGATGACTTCCAAAACCTTATCACGGAAGCCCACAAGCACAACATCCGCATCTATATGGACTACGTCATCAACCACGCCGGAGACCAGAGCGTATGGTTCAACGATGTCCGTGAAAACGGCACCAAGAGCGAATACTGGGATTACTTCTCCCTGTCCAAGAATCCTGAGGCCGATATAAAGGCCGGCAAGATTGCCCAGGTGGATCCCAGCGCGGGCTTTGACAAATATAAGTGGTATCCCGTCCTCATTGGCGGAAAGGGAGAGAAGCGCTACAAGATAGAGCTTGACTGGAGCAATGCATCGGCCCCCAAGATGACCGTTTCTGAAACAACGGAGGCTCCCACAACTTCCGGCCCATACAACAACCCGGAGCGTTACCTCTACTGGGGCGGCGGCACTTATACGCAATTTGCAGACAACGGCACAAACAAGTATAAACTTGTGCTTGACTACAAGAGTGACTGGGGCTGCCTGGTGCGTACAACCAAGCAGGATGTATGGACCGGTAAAACCAAGTGGGGCTTCAACAAAACCGGAGACCAGATGCAACTTGGCGTTGCCCACACGCTGTACTCGGACGACAACCCGGACAATGTCCAGTCCATAGTAATGCCGGGCGGAGAACTATACTACTATTATACGGAGTTCGGCACCGGTATGTTTGTGGACTTCAACTACGGAAAGGCCAGTGAATGCCAGAATTCCAAGGCCTTCAAGGCCATTGTTGCAACGGCTCAGAAATGGCTTGAGATGGGCGTAGACGGCTTCCGCCTGGATGCCGTGAAGCACATCTACCACAATGAGACCGGCCCTGAGAACAAACAGTTCTGGAGCGCATTCTACAATGCCTGCAACACCATTTACAAGGCCAATGCCTCCAAGCGTACCGGCCTTAGCGGAATAGTGGACCAGAACATATTCATGGTTGGTGAGGTACTTTCCGGAGACGGAGACTGCACTCCGTTCTACAGCGGCCTTCCCGCCCTGTTTGAATTCCAGTTCTTCTGGGATCTCCGCAACTGTCTCAACGCGGAGAACATCTACCAGGCCGGTTACAACCAGAACTTCCCTGGCTCCCTTAGCTACCGCTGGAACAACCACAGGGAAGTGAGGGCCGATGCCATCTCTACGCCCAAACTTGCCAACCACGACGAAGACCGCACGGCATCCCAGCTTGGCAACTATAAACCAAAGATCCGCCTGGCTGCCGCCGTGCTCCTGACAAGCGCCGGTCGCCCGTACATCTATCAGGGTGAGGAACTGGGTTACTGGGGCACCAAGGCCGGCGGAGATGAGTATGTCCGTACTCCTATCCTCTGGACAACATCCACTTCCAGTGCCGCATCAAAGGGCGTATCCAATAAAGTGGACTGGAACATGCTGCAGCCTTCAATAAGCGTTGAGTCCCAGGCAAAGGACGACGCTTCCCTGTTAAGCCTTTACAGGCACTTCGCCTATGCCAGGAGCGTGAACAGCGCCCTTGCCGACGGCTGGCCTGAGCCCGATGACGCAACTACCGGCAGCTACGACGGCCACATCGCGGGCTGGTACCTGCATTCCAACACAGACGACAAAGTTGTGTTGGTCCTGCACAATTTCTCCAGCAGTACCATAACTGTAGACCGCAGTTCCCATGGAAATGACCTTTCAAATATCATCATTTCCAATGGAAAGGTTACCGTGAGCGGCTATAACGTAACTATGCCCGGCTACAGCTCCGTAGTATTTGCACTCAATTAGTCCCAGACCCCCGGTCAAGCCGGGGGTGACGGGACTCCTCCCTCATTCCGGGCTTGACCCGGAAACTCATGAAACTTATTAAACACACATACAACTAAAACCAAATTTTATGAGAAAAGCATTATTTGCACTTCTTGCCGTTGCAGCCACACTTGTGGCCTGCACAAAGGCAGAGACGGTAAACCAGGACAATACCCGCAAGGCTGTCCGCTTCTCCGTCACAAATCTTGGTACTTACCAGTTCAAGTCTCCCACTGTGGCACTTGGAGAGACCGGTAGTGCCAACGTAGGTATCTATGCCGCAGATCTGGACGCAGACAAT
>JAFZML010000080.1 GCA_017553255.1 Bacteroidales bacterium
ATAGCGGTTCTCTTTACTCCCTTGACAGGAAGGAAGGCCTTTCAAAGCACATCCAGGATGGTGAGGAAAAGGTTTCATTGCCGCAACTTGACGGGAATCTGATAATGGCGTCGGCCCTTGACGGGGACTGTCTTTACCTTTCTATCCTGAACTACGGCCTCCTTGGGTACAATCTTAGAGAAGGGAAGGAGCAGTTTTCCGTTGGTGTCCAGAATGGCCTCCCTGTAGATCCAATTCTTGCCCTCATGGTGTTTGATGGTGCGCTTTGGATGGGTTTTGACGGCTCCAGCGTTTGGATAATGGACCTCCAGACTCATAACATTGAGCCTCTGGACAGACAGCTGGCGCAGTTCGGCGCCAGAATACCGCTCTCCGTCACAACTCTGTATCAGGACAGGCATGACAATATATGGGTTGGAAGCGTCCGTTCCGGGCTGGTGGGCCTGAAGTTGTCTCCAATCAAGGCTTTTTCTCTTACGGGAAAGGACCCTGAGGCGGAAAACGTCATCATCAACGTCCTGGCGTCGGAGGACGGCTATGTTTATCTTGGAACGGACGGCAGCGGCTTATGGCGTTACAGTCCCTCGGAAGCGCTTACCTGCCTTGCCGGCAAAGACGGCCTCAAGATAACTTCAATCGCGGATTTTGATAGCTCCCACCTTTGCATAGCTACGTACAACAGGGGGTATTTCCTTGTTGACAGGAAATCGGCCCGCTTTACTCCTTTTATTATTAAGGACAGGGCAACCAACGCAGAGGAATGCTTCAACAGCAATTCCCCGTCCCTTTATACGCTTCAGGACGGCCGGATGCTTGTCCTTGCCATAAACACGTATCTTTTTGACCACCGCACGCACCGTTTCCAGAGGTTTACGGATAATTCCGGCGGTGAGGGCCTGGAGCTCCGGGTTATTGGCGTCTCCGGCAGCGGTACAATATACGCTTATTCGAATCCTGGAATATTTACCATAGATACTGAGTCTCTGGAGCTTAACCTCATTTATCGGGTAGATCCTGCAACCGGGGACATCAACACGGCAGTGTATCACGGCGGAATGGTATGGTTTGGAACAAACTACGGCCTTTATTCCTTTGACCCAAGAAGCGCCCAGGTCCAGAAGGTCCAAACTTCCCTTTTCTCCCGCGTCAGCCGTCTTGAGAGCAACGGCGCGGATAACCTTTGGATTTCGGCCGACAATACCCTTTTCCTCAGCCGCAACGGCGTCATTGAGATGACGGGTGAAAACCGCGGCGTCCCGGCCAACGAGATGATGGCAGGCACCTGCGCGCCAGATGGGTCCGTGTATCTTGGCGGCAATGCCGGCCTTGTGGAAATTGGTGCGGAATGCTATTTCGGAGACCCGGAGGATAGAGAGGTGGCCCTGAGGGACCCTTCCCAGGAGTCCCTAAGGCTGCCCTACAATTACCAGAACCTGAACCTTTCCATAAACCTTGTTGGCTCAGACCCATTTGAGCGCGTGCTGTACCGCTATAGGCTCACTGGCACATCTGAGGTTACTACTGAGTCCTTTGAGCAGACTCTCTCCCTTCCCGCCCTGAAGCCCGGTAAATACAGGCTGCATGTCTCCTATCTAAAATCCGACGGCACCTGGAGCCGCCCCCAGATTATCTCCACCATTCAAATTCTTCGGCCCTGGTATCTCTCCATTGCCATGATTCTGGTTTATGCGGTGGTATTTCTGGGCCTTGCATTCTTTGTCATCGACCGTATAAGCAGGCGCCGGATCCGGGCCCTGGAAATGGAGCTCAAGGCCCGTGACCACGTTTTCACCTCCAAGGTGGAAGCTTTCATAGACCAGCACATTGCCGAACCCGGACTTAGCGTTTCCGACATTGCCGGCCACATGGCCATGAGCCGCGCAACGCTGTACTACAAGATGAACGCTTCATTCGGCAAAGGTGTGGCGGAAGTTATTGAGGAGAAGCGAATGGCTATGGCCGAGAATCTTCTCGGTTCCACCTCTTTCTCGGTGCTGGATATTTCGGAGAAGGTGGGATATTCCTCACCGCGTTATTTCAGCACGCGCTTCAAGCTTCTCCACGACGGCCTGACTCCGCTTAAATACCGTAAGGTCCATCAGTAGGGGCTTCTACGGGTATTTCCATTATAAACCTGCAGCCTTTCCTGTAGTCACTGTCCAACTCCAGAGTGCCTCCAAGAAGAATGACATGGCGTTTTGTGAGCGGAAGTCCTATACCCAGACCTTCAGAGAAACTGTCCCACTTGTAAAAAGGATTGAAGATACTTTCCTGATTACCCTCATTAATGCCCTTGCCTGTGTCCTCAAAGACAAAACGGACGCGGGTCTTATTTGCGCTAACGTGCAGGGATATGTTTTGGCCGTCAGAGTATTTGGCGGAATTGTAAAGGATTTCCCGGATGCTGCGCATGAGGTAAAGGTGATCAGAGACAATGGTGAATGAATCCTCAAGCGACGTCTCCAGCTTTACGGCAGCATCTGGAAAATATCGGTTGGTATAGCCGATACACTCCCTGGCCACTTCATTTGGTGACACTGGGGCAGGGGCGAGACTCACAATTTCGTCGTGGTATCCGCGGTCGGAGCTGTCGTACAGCATCAGGGACATGCGCCGGAGAATCATGGCATTGTAGTCTATGACGTGGATAATCCTCCTGGATTCCTGCGGTGGCATGGCGCCATCACCGGAATCCCGGAGAAGCTGGGCGAAGCCCATGACAAGATTGAGTGGCGTGCGTATCTGGTGGGTCATGTTGGAGACAAAGTCACACCGGCGGCGGAGGGCTTCCTCCAGAGCCGCAGTTGCCTTCTCCAGTTCGTCGTTATGCCTGGCCAGATCTTCTGTTTTCTTGTTAATTTCAATAATGTCGTTTCTGAGCACCTCCTGCATGTAGGCAAAGCTGTTCTGAAGGGTGCCGATTACGCTGTTTGGATTGCCCGGGGGCATTTGGGAGAAGTAATCGCCGTCGGTAATGAGCCTTGCCTGCCTTTCCAAAAGAGTCATGGGGGCAAAAGCCCGCACCACGGTTCTCCGGCAAATGAAAAGGATAAACAGCAGGGCAAAAAAGACTATGAGGAGGATGCTTATGTCAAGGAGCCGGTATCGGAGCAGAACGTCCTTTTCCGGGCTTACGAGGGCGGCGCTCCAGTTGGTCCCGGGAACAGGCTCGTAGCAGATCAGGCAATGTACACCGGCAACGTCGGCGTGCATGGTCCCGCTTTTGCCGGTAATCATATTACGTCCCAGGGCCAGTTTGTCGGAGAAATAATGGCCGTCAGTGGGGTCAAAGATGGTGCTGGTCAGAATCCTGGTGGTGTCCGGGTGATCGAAATACAGGCCGTCATGCCCCAGAAGAATAAAGTATGAATTGCGGTAGGGCTTTTCGGAAGACATGGCCCGGGATAACTCCGGGAGGGAGAAATCCGTTGAGATTACGCCGACAAGGCGGTTATTCCTGCCATACAGGGGACGGCAATATGAGGCAATCACGTGGCCGGCCGAAAGAGAGCCCTCATTGTCGTCCATAAAGGGATCTATCCAGACGGCATGGCCCGCAGATGCCGCTTTACTGTACCAGTCGTAGTCGAAGTATTCGTAGTCGTCTTCCCGTACGGTAAAGATTTCCTCCCCTTTACGCACCGTATAAGCGGAGAAATAGCGTCCTTCCTGAGGAAACACATATGGCTGGGCCGATATTGAACAGCCGGAGATGAATCCGTTCTGCTCCACGATGCGCCTTGACAGTACCATCAGCGAATCCGGCCTGAATTTGTTTTCGGCAATCCAGGCGGTGATATTGGTGGCGTTCTCAACACTCCTCAAATAACGTTCGGCCCTGGCGACGGCCGTGTTGAGGGCCTTGCGGGCACTGTTCATGGCAACAGGGTGGAAATGATGCTGTGACAGGGCCATGGAGACGCCATTGGCCAGGATAAACACCAGCAGCACAATGCAGAACATGCTCAGGCTTATCTTGGTTGGAAGCGAATTCCGAATATGTCCAATCAGTTTCCGCATAGGTCTGTCATTGCTTCGCGCTTAAAAGGTCTGAAAGGATTTCGGTTACCTTGACCCCGTTACGGTCTATATTGTCCAGTATTTTCTCAAGCTCTTTTTCATCCAGATTGCCCCCGCTTTCATAGAGTTTGTCCACACCTTCATAGAGATCTGTAGTGACATCCACCATCTGATGGGACATTTTGTTGAAAAAGGCACTTCTGTGCTTTTCCGCTTCTTTGGTTTTGGCGTATGTTACGTCAAGGTCCTCCATACGGGACTCCTCTTTCCGGGAAAGGTCCAGAAGACGTTCCATGTGGTCCGAGATGGACTGCTGCATCTTGTTGAAAAGAGTCTGGAAGCGCCCGACTTCGTCTGTACGCGTTGAATCAAGGCCGGTAGACGAATAATTGCCGCTTGCGACGTTTTTGGACACCTCTGTGAGTTTCCGCAGCGGCTTAAGGCTGATCCGCGCAATGGTTCCGCCGCCGGCAAAAAGAAGCAGTATGCCGGCAAGGATTATCAGGATGGAATAGCGGAAGCCGGGGTCGTACCGGCTGATCAGTTCATTTTTGGGATAAATTACGCCGATGCTCCAACCAAGGCTGTCTACCTGCCGTCCGGGAAGCGCCGACGGTTTGAAAGGCATATATGCCACGTAATAGGGAACGGAGTCAAGGGTGAATAATTTTTTCCCGGATTTTCCGGCAACCATTTCCCGGATTGCCCCCATTATGGCGGGGTCTTCGGCATCACGGAAATAAGACATGCTGTCAATATTGAGCAGTCTTGTGCTGTCAGGATGGACAATATATGACCCGTTGTGGTCCAGGATGGTTATGTAGGAATGAGAGCTTGTCCTGTATTTCTGGGCAATATCCGTGAGGGTGCCCAGTGAGACGTCTACGCCCAGAACTCCCACGGGCCTGCCGCCCTCCATGATAGGTACATCATAGGAAAGGATGGGCTCTCTTTCCGTATCCTCGTTCTTTAGCGGTCCCACCCATGAAGGGGAGCCCTCCAGGATGGGCTTGGTATACCATTCCTGCTGAGTATACGGCCGGGCGGTGAATGTTTCAGAACCCACAAGAGTTTCTCCATTCCTGTAAATGTACGCCATGAAAGGTTTTCCCTCAACCGTGTAATAATCCGGGTTAAGGGCAATGGCGCAGCCGATTATGTCGGGGTTGGCCTTAATGGCTTCACGGCACAGCTGCAGGAGTTCACCGGGGCTCTCAAGAAAGTTTGGAATGTCTCCTTTAATGATATGGGCGGTCTGTTCCACGCCAAGGAAGGTGTTGTCAATCCTGTAGTCAACCCCCTCCAGAGTCTGGCCCACCTGGCGTTCTATTTCTTTCCTTATGGAGATACGCATCCCTATTGTCATTGCCAGAATAGTGAGCGCAAGGAGAACACTGACGTATAAAACCGTCCGGAGGATGATTCCGGCAGCTACGGTTTTTGGTATGAAGTCCCTTAGTTTGGGCATGAATCCGGTGGGGCTTGTGCGTTTCAGTGTATGTGGCCTTGCAAATATACGCTAAAAAAACAATATCTTTGCAATCATGTTACATGTATTGGCACTGGCGGTACTGCCCGCCCTCATATTGATTTACTATACATATCAGCAGGACAAGCTCCAGAGAGAGCCCGTAAAGAACCTTGTTAAGGCGTTTTTATACGGCTGGGGATCCGTTTTCGCGTCGCTTCTCATATCCACGCCACTGCTCTTTATAGGTGCCTTCCCGCAGGAAATCCACAGTTTCACGGACGCCCTCCGCACGGCCTTCTTTGGCGCGGCCATCCCTGAAGAAACCGCCAAGCTCTTCTGTCTGTGGCTATTCCTCCGCCGCTGCCGGGACTTCGACGAGCGCATGGACGGCATTGTGTACGCCGTTTGCGTGGGAATGGGCTTTGCCGCCTTCGAGAACATTGAGTACCTCTTTGCCGCTGGCTCAGACTGGGTTACAACGGGTATCGGCCGGTCTCTCACCGCCATCCCCGGCCACTTCGGCTTTGCTGTAATAATGGGCTACTACTATTCCCTGAACTGGTTCGACGGCTACCGCGCTCCCGGCGCCGGAGTCAAGATGTGGCTGTATCCCGTCCTGGCACATGGCATATACGACACCATTGCCATGCAAAGCGCCGTCACCCCGGAAATGAGCGGAGTCATCTCCATTGTCATCCTTCTCTTCTGCTTCTGGGGCCTCAGGCTTGCCCGACGGCAAATGTCCCGCCACCTTCTGGCCGATTCCTATTCGGCCCCGCACATCATTGATGAGCAGTAAATTTTGCAATTTCCGGATTTTGCAATAACTTTGCAGTCCCCCAAAGCCCGGATGGCGGAATTGGTAGACGCGCTGGACTCAAAATCCTGTGATAGCAATATCGTGCGGGTTCGATTCCCGCTCTGGGCACAAAAAAGCATCGCAACCGCGATGCTTTTTTGCGCCCCAATAGAATCTTCGATTCACTGGGGGCCTAATCCCCCAGACCCCCTGTGTCGGCTTACGGCCTCCGGGTGCTTGTGCCCGAGCGGGAATAAATTCCCCTACGTTACCCTCTCCCTAAATCCCTCCCCTCGGGGGAGGGACTCTGCCGCAGAAGCGTCGGAATGCCCTCAGAGCCTTGTCGGCCTTCGGCCTCCGGGTGCTTGTGCCCGAGCGGGGGATTGCTTATGGTTACAATAAGGCTATCCGGTCAGTAAGTAACTGGATATAATCGTCTTTCATCTTCTCTGGCAGGAAGGATTGACCGATGAGCCCTTTCCAGACGGTGAGATTGTCTTTCATCCGTTCGATCATCTTGTTTGCCACATCGGCAGGGATGCCGCTCTGGGTAAAGGCCGACATGAACGTACTACGGTCAAAGCCGGTTTTCTCACCACCGACGGTAAAGCTCATCGCCATTTCCTCGGTATC
>JAFZML010000081.1 GCA_017553255.1 Bacteroidales bacterium
CCGGCCATTATGCCCACAAGGGCGTTGGTGAAGCTCTTTCCCATGCTCCAGCTAAGAAGCTGAGTTTCAGGGCCGATTCCTTCCCCATATCTCTCGGCCACAACCTTTCCCTCATGAAGGACCACAAACGCAAAGGGATGGCCGTTGTAGGAATGCTCATCAACAAGGGCCCGGGCGATGGGCTCCATGCGGCTCAGGGCATCCTCATCTCCCATTTCCAGATAATCCTCATAGCCGGGTTCCTCCGGAAGAGGGTATTCCTGGGCCAGGAACGCCTTCTTGCCCTTGCCGCGGAGGAGCGTGACGCCGTAGCCATCCCTGTATGCTGCGGTTGCTTTTGCCCACAGGAAGCGGCTGGTGACGGTTTTCTTCTCATAATCCACCTTGTTCTTGTTGAACTTGATGAAGGAGAAATGGAGGTCCAGGGCCTCGACGCTGGCCTGGTCTCGGCCTGATACAAACACCGCCGATGCCAGGTTCTTTGCTGCGTAACCCGTTATGATGGGCATCAGGGTATTGAGGTAAATGCATCCGCCAAGGATGGCGGCGGCAAGCACCGCTCCGGCAATGCCAAGGATTTTTCTGGTTTTCATAAAGTTATATTTACTACGTGGTCTGCGTGGCTCATTACCCTCTCACGGTGGGAAACGAAGATAATGGTTTTATGGCCCTTGTACTTGGAGTCCAGGCGCTCCATGAGGCGGGCCTCCGTGTCTGAATCCAGGGCCGATGTACTTTCATCCAAAAGAAGGATGCCGCCGGGCCTGAGGAGGGCGCGGGCTATGGCTATTCTCTGGCACTGGCCCTCTGAGAGGCCGCTGCCGTCTTCTCCGCAGGGAGTGTCAAGGCCTTCGGGGAGGTCAAAGACAAAGGAAGCCATGGCGTCTTCAAGGGCACCGCGCATTTGGTCCTCCGTGGCATCAGGTGCAGCCAGAAGTAGGTTGCTGCGGATGGTGCCGCTGAGGAGGGAATTGCCTTGAGGAATATACTGGAAATTGCCTCTGAGCGCGGCGGAGGCGGGGTGACCGCCCACCATAACGCTTCCGGAGGAGGGCCTGAGGAGCCCGAGGATAAGCCTTATGAGTGTGCTCTTTCCAATTCCGGTGGGGCCTGCAATGACAGACATCTTGCCAGCGGGCAGCACGCAGGAGAAATTGGAAAACACGGCGTCAGTTGTTCCGGGATAAGTATAGGAAACACCGGATACTTCAATTGAGGGAGCATCGGAGAGCAGAACCGGCTCCAGCGAAGGCTCCTGCTCCAGCTCCATAAGCTCCATTACGCGGTCTATGGAGGTGATGGCCTGGATGATGGCTGGGATTTGCCTTCCAAGTTCCGCCACCGGGCGCTGGACCTGGCCAACCAGCTGCATAAAGGCAGTCATCATACCGTATGTGACGGTGCCGTGCATTATGCCGATTACGCCCCATAGGAGCGTTGCGGCGTGGCCGGCCTGGAAGCCAAAGAACATGAGCCCGCGTGCTACGGCGTTGTAGTTGAGGCGTTTACGGGTATTGTCCTCAACGTCTGCCTGAAGCCATCCCATCTTGTCCACAACCCTTTCAACGCTGGTGAGGGTGAGCATAAGAACCCTGTTCTGGAGGCTCTCCTGCATGAGCTGCTGCATCTCACTTTCGCGCTTACGGATAGCAGCCATGAGCTCACGGAGCTTCTTGAAAAAGAGCTTGGAGCCAAACACCATTGACAGCGTGAGGATGAGGATAACCCACAGAAGATTGGGGGCCAGAGTCATTAGGTAAACGGAAGCTGCAATGAGTTGGACAAGGGTGAGGACAATAATAGGGAAACGTTCTACAACAAGCTCAGAGACCACCCTTATGTCCTCCTCCAGACGGTTTACGGCGTCTCCGGAAAGGAAGCGCTCACGGCCGTCCCACCGGCTTTTCATGACCGTCTCAAAGAGATTCCGGCGCATTATGTTCATGGCCTTCACGTTGGTATAGGCGTCCCACCAGTTACCAAAGATTATTGTGCCAAGCTGCAGCGCCAGAATACCAAGGAATATGGCTATTCCGGTTTGAAGGGGAACGACCGATTGCCCCGTGGCAATATCTACCAGCTGTTTGCTGGAGGCTACGAATGCCAGGGAAGCGGCAATCCTTACCACTCCCAGAACCACCGTCACGGCTATTCGCCACCAAACGGGGCGAGCCATGCCTATGACAGTGCGGATTACTTTCATTGATTGAGTACGCCTTCTTCTATCCATTTCCCGGCAAGGGCTGCGGAATCCTGATATGCGCGCTCCTTATCTACCTCATAGCGCTCCATGAGTGCGGCTGCCATGTCTTCAATGGTGAATTCCTTGCCCTGGAACTGCTCCCAGAGGTATGCGGCCGATGCGTTGAGGGAGAGCATCTTGTTGAAGTTTACCTGGGCCAGGCCTTCTCCAACCACCACGTACTCTCCGCAGATTTTCCTTAAAATGAATCCTTCCTTTATTTTCATGCGATTCTTCTGTAAATTGCCAAAATATATCTTCTAAAGGGCTTCAGGGCCCTCCAAATGCGTCCTTTTCCGGGTTTTACCGTGCGGTTTCCGCGGCCAATTTCAATAGCAGTGCCAATAATATCCGCCTTAGTGCACTCCTCCGTGCCGGCAATGTTCCCGTCTCCCATAAGGGTGACTTTTTCTCCGTCCAGGGCAATTACCCTGTGCAGTACATACCTTCCGGGAAGCCTTACAAGCACTATGTCTCCAACCTCCACGGTGTCCTTCCTCATGAGCACCACGCTGTCACGGCCGCCGCGGATAAAGGGGAGCATGCTGCTTCCAAGCGGTGTGAAGCGCACTGTTCGGCCTTCACTCAGCAGCTGCCCGGCCTCCTCCAGGATAAGGTTATTTGGAACTATCTTCTTGTCCATTTACGGTTTTGTAGCAAAGCAGGGCGGCGTCACGGTCCGGGAGGCATTCAAGGTGGTAGCAGGGCACTGCGCCGGCCATTGCCTCCAGGGTGTTGTGCCAATTGTCGGCAAGCTCAGAGAACGGCCTGAACGACGATGCCGATGCCATAAGCGACGCATACGCCTTCAAGCCGCGGAGCCTTTCAATTGCGTTATGGGGAGCCTGGCTGAGGCGTACAACCGCGCCGCAAGGCACGCTGAGGGCCTTGTAGCAGGGCGTTTTTCCGCTCCAGGGAGAGCCGAATACACGGACCTCACCGCCGGGCATGAGCCTTAGCACGGGATTATCGTCATTCAGGAGCCAGGTACCTTCAATATGTTTGAGCCAGAGGCTGCTGTGGGTGCTTTTTCCGGTGCCGCTCTTTCCAAGGAAGAGGAAGCCCCTGCCGCCGCTGACAACCACTGAAGCGTGCATTTCCAGCGCTCCCATCTTGGCCGATGCAAAGGTGAAAAGTAGCATTAGGGCATTGTTGAACGCAAATGCGTCCTCCCTGCCGGGGAGTATGAGGCGGGCCTCAGTGAATTCCCGGTTCATTGTAAGCTCCATAGCCTCCGGCTGCCCCGGAAGGGGACAGGTGCGTGACGCAATGCTGCCATTTGCACCCTTATAAAGGCTTATTTCAGGGAACAGCGGGCCGTCATCTGTCCGGTACAGGAGTTCTCCTGATGGTGCGGGCAGGGGACCGTGAACGAGTTCCAGTGTAAACAGTGGCTTTTCTCCTGGTTTCAGGGCAGACACAAAGGGTTTCATGTTAATGAGAGCGTCCGGGAAAAAGGTGTCTCCGGAGCCGCTCACCCTGAAGGGGAGATCTGCTACTCTGTATATCCTTGTGGTATCCATAATCAAGCACAAAACTAACAATAATACCTCAAAACACAAAGAATAATTTAGTATCTTTGTAAACTTTGACAAAGGAAAGCACCATAATAGTCAGGAACGCCCGGGAAAATAATCTCAAGGGCATTACCGTGGAAATTCCCCGCGGGAAGCTTGTGGTAATTACCGGCGTGAGCGGCAGCGGAAAAAGCTCCCTGGCGTTTGACACCCTGTTCGCGGAAGGCCAGCGCCGTTTCGCAGAGAGCCTTTCCTCCTACGCACGCCAGTTCCTTGGCCGTATGTCAAAGCCGGACGTAGACATCATTGAGGGCATCCCACCGGCAATTGCCATAGAGCAAAAGGTTAACGTCAAGAACCCCCGCTCCACCGTTGCTACCACCACGGAAATATATGATTATCTGAGGCTTCTCTTTGCACGAATCGGCAGAACATATTCCCCCGTCAGCGGCAATGAGGTGAGGGCCCATTCCGTGAAGGATGTCCTGGATTTTCTCTCAGACGGTACCCCTAGGGCAGCATATATCCTTGCCAATCTGGATTGGGACAACAGGGCCGATAAAGTTGAGTGTCTTCTCTCCCTCAAGGAAGAAGGCTTCGGCCGCCTTTTCAATCCCGCTTCCGGGGAAATTCTCCAGATAGAAGACGTCCTCAAAATGGACGGAGCATATCCCTCCGGTCTAATGCTCCTTGTAGACCGTGTCAAAACCACCGGCACCCTTGACGACGACCTTCGCGCCCGCCTTCACGCCTCCGTCTCCACCGCCTTTGAAAAAGGCAATGGGGATATGTATTTATATGTTATTGGAGATACACTCGGCCCTTCGGGCCTCGGTATGACAAATAAAACTGGAGATACACTCGGCCCTTCGGGCCTCGGTATGACAAATAAAACTGGAGATACACTCGGCCCTTCGGGCCTCGGTATGACAAATAAAACTGCAGAAACTTTCATATCATCATCACCATCTGTCATACCATCACTCCAATC
>JAFZML010000082.1 GCA_017553255.1 Bacteroidales bacterium
CGGGCCGAAGACTACCGTACGGTGCGGTGGGAGGACATTTCCCTTCTGGAAGAATCCGGGGTGGTAGGTTACGGCGTCCAGAAAAATAGCGTTGTCACAGCGGCCATATCCAGCGTGTAAGGAGACCAGCTCTCCGGAATAGCCCCTACGCGCGTGGATAACGTACTTAAAGGAATGGTGTCCGGCGTTACCATCACGCCCTCCTCCGGACAGCCCGGCAGCGGCACACGCGTGAGAGTCCGCGGTATAGGCACCATCAATGACTCCAACCCGCTTTACATTGTGGACGGGATGCCTGTTACCGGTGGTATAGAATACATAAACCCGGCCGATATAGAGTCCGTGGAGGTCCTGAAGGACGCAGCTTCGGCCGCAATTTACGGAGCCCGCGGCGCCAACGGCGTCATCCTTGTCACAACGCGCCAGGGATCCGATGGCAAGGGCACAATCTCCTACAATGGCTCATTCGGCATTCAGAACCCCTGGAGAATGCCCTCTGTCCTCAACGCAACCCAGTACGCCCTCATCATGAACGAGATGAATATGAACATGGGCCAGGCTCCGGTTTACGATGACCCTTATTCCTACGGAGAGGGGACCAACTGGGTGAAGGCGGTCATGAACCCCAACGCCCCCGTTGTGGACCATCAGCTAAGCGTCACGGGCGGAAACGCCAAGATGAACTACTTCCTTTCCGGCAGCTATTTCTACCAGGAAGGTATAATCGGCGGCAATTACAACCATTCAAACTACAGCCGCGTCACGCTGCGCGCCAATAACAATTATACGGTGTTTGACCATAAGGACCGTAGCTTCCTCCAGACCCTGCGTCTTGGGACAAACATCACCTATTCCCACGACAATTCAAAGTCCATAAACGCCAACAGCGAATACGGCTCGGTCCTTGGCTGCGCCCTTTCCCTTTCCCCCATCCTTCCGCTTTATGCCGAAGACCCGGAGGCTCTTCTTGCCGAGCATCCTACGGCTATAAGGGACTCTGAGGGCCGCCCCTTCTCCATTGTGGGGGACCAGTTTGCGGCTATGCCCAACCCTGTTGCAATGCTGCACCAGCCCACCGACGACTATTTCCAGGACAAGATTGTGGCCGGCGGATATGCGGAGCTGGAAATCATCAGGGGCCTGAAATTAAAGTCCTCCGTGGGTGCAGACCTCCTTATAATCAAGGATGACGGCTATTCCATTCCTTTCTACATGAACTCCAACCACCAGAGCGACGGCTCCGAGGTTTGGTCAACCATAAGCCGCGGTTTCTCATGGCAGGTGGAAAACACGCTGTCTTATGCGTTTACGCTGGGTAACGCCCACAACTTCACCGCCCTGCTGGGCCAGAGCGCCTATTCCCACAGCGGAGCATACGTGAGCGGCACCAGCTACAAAATCAGAAACGTGGAGCAGCCGTACATAGATGCAACGGACCAGGATTCCAACATGCGCAGCGCAAGCGGTTCGCCGGATCCTTACAGCCGCCTGGCGTCATTCTTCGCCCGTCTCAGCTATAACTATGGAGAGCGCTATATGCTGGAACTCACCGGCCGCGTGGACGGATCGTCCAACTTTTCTCCGGCAAACAAGTGGGCATTTTTCCCTTCGGCCTCAATTGGCTGGAACATCACCAATGAGCCTTTCATGGCCGGGCGCCCGCAGTGGTTTGAACGCGCCAAGCTTCGTGTGAGCTACGGCGTGAACGGTAACCAGAACATAGGCTCCTTTGCATATACCTCAATGATGCAGGGCATCGCCGGATACATGCTGGGAGTGGACAATATGACGGCAATAGCTCCCGGAATCATCCCCAGGGCATATTCCAATGCCGATCTCAAGTGGGAAGAGTCTTCCCAGTTTGACGCGGGTATTGATATCGGCCTGTGGAACAACCAGCTGAGCCTGTCGCTGGATTACTACGACAAACGCACCAACGGCATGCTCATGACAATGTCCCTGCCGGCATACATCGGCAACAACCTTCCCTGGGGCAACGTGGGTAATATGAAAAACTCCGGCTTTGAGTTTGACATTACCTGGAAACAGCAGCTGGGAGATTTCGGCTACAGCATCGGCGCCAACGGTTCCTACAACAAAAACGTCCTGATAAAGCTTGGCAACGAGACCGGTTATCAGAACTATGATGCCGTCCACGGCACCCTTGGAACCATCTCCAGGGCCGAAAACGGAGAGCCTTTCCCCTTCTTCTGGGGCTATAAGACGGACGGACTTTTCCAAAGCGACGTTGAGGCCATGGCTTACGTCAACAAGGACGGCGAGCGCCTGCAGCCGTATGCCTCCGCCGGAGACGTCAAGTTTGTAGACGTTAACGGAGACGGCGTCATTGACGACGAAGACCGTGTAAAGATAGGCAAGGGCCAGCCGGACTGGACATTCGGCATAAACCTCTCCGCCTCCTGGAAGGGGATAGACCTTTCCGCCAACTTCTATTCCGCCCTGGGCTGCGACATCTTTGACGCAACCAGAAGGGCCGATTACCCCCTTGTGAACATGCAGACCTACGTCCTGGGCCGATGGACGGGCCCCGGCACCTCCAACCGTCTGCCCAAGCTCACGGCCGAGGCCGACGGCGGCAAGAACCAGAACTGGCGCTCGTCAGACCTGATGGTCTACGACGGCTCTTTCCTGCGCCTGAGGAACCTCACGCTTGGCTACACGCTACCGGAACGCTGGACGCGCAAGGCGCTCATTTCCAAGCTCCGCGTATACCTTAATGCAGAGAATCTGTTCACCCTCACATCCTACCACGGAATGGATCCGGAAATATCTTCCGGAGGCACCTCCCTGGGTATTGACAAAGGTGTTTATCCGCAGGCCAGAACCCTGTCGGCAGGTATCAACTTAACATTCTGATGCGTATGAAAGCCAAATATATACTTATTCCCCTGGCCGCCATGCTGGTCTCATGCACAACCGCCTTCCTTGAGGTTGAGCCCACCACCATCATTCCGGAAGAGAACAGCTATAAGACGGAATCGGACATCTCCAAGGCCCTTATGGCAGCATATGCCCCTTTGCAGGCGCTGGATTTCTGCTCCGGCACATACAGGCCCAGAGGGGAGTACCACCCGTATCATTTCATCTCAGACATCCTGGCCGATGACTACAACGCCGTTGGCGGCAGCGGTCCCGGAGACTGCCCGTATCTCCAGCTGATGTTCGACTACAGGCTAACCCCCGAGCAGAGCCTCATCGAGCTGTGGAGAAACCTTTACATCGGCATATACCGCAGCAATATAGTGGTAAACCGCATAGGCGACGTTGCCGGCATCTCGGAAGCCAATGCTGCCCGTTATGTGGCCGAGGCAAAGTTCCTGAGGGCCTTCTACTACCACATCCTGTGGAAATTCTGGGGCTCTGTGCCATATTATGCCGTGAATCCCGACGGAAAGGACGTTCCTTACATCGTGCCTCAGGTGTCGGAGGATGA
>JAFZML010000083.1 GCA_017553255.1 Bacteroidales bacterium
TCTGAGTGCGGCATACGTATAGGCATGATTGTCACCCACAACCGCCTTGTGTATGACACCGTGATGAAATACTGCCAGGCCCGCCTGAGCCCGCCCCTACTGGGCCAGATTGTGGCCGAGGCTTCCATAGAAGGCACGGAAGAATATGCGCGTGAGTGCTATGAGGAATACAAAACCAGGCGTGATTTCTTTATCAGGGGCCTCAACAACATTCCGGGAGTATTCTCCCCCATGCCCCACGGCGCATTCTATACCGTTGCCAGCCTTCCCGTGGCCGATGCCGAGGATTTCTGCCGCTGGTGCCTAACGGACTTCCGTAAGGACGGAGAAACCATTATGATGGCTCCCGCCGCCGGTTTCTACCGTAACCCGGACCTGGGCAGGAACCAGGTTCGCCTTGCCTACGTCCTCTGTAGAGAAGACCTCCAGCGCAGCCTGATGTTACTCAGGGCCGCACTGAAGGCCTATAATCACCGGGAAGTGTAGCCAGCCCTGCGAAACATTTATTATCTCTTTCTTCTTCCAAGAGCCGGACATAACGCTCCACTGCTCCTAACGTGCATAAAACCATGCACAGTAGGAGCAAAAAACGCCCAAAATGCGCCCAACGTGCACTAATCCATGCACATTAGGCGCACTGAAGGCCTATAATCACCGGGAAGTGTAGTTTATTCCGACAGTTCCAGCCATCGGAGCTCTGCGGCGTCCAGTTCCTCTTTGAGGGAGCCGTAGCGGGTAGAGGCCTCCTGCAGTTCCTGGGCCGATAATGTGCCGGAAGAAAGCTTCTCCTCAAGTTCCTGTTTTTCCGCCTCCAGGGTTTCCAGCCGCGCCTCCAGGGATTTCAGTTCCTGCTGCTCTTTCCAGGAGAGTTTACGTTTGGTTTGAGATACACTCGCTTCGCTCGGTATGACAGTTTTTTTGTCGCCCGGCATGACAGTTTTTTTGTCATTCCGAGGCCCTTTAGGGCCGAGCGAATCTCCTTTTTGACTGGCCTCGTAGTCTTTGATGAACGTCCTGTACTCCGTATAGTTCCCCACGAAGTCCTTTACAACCCCGTCTCCGCAGAACACAAAGAGGTGGTCTACCAGGCGGTCAAGGAAATGGCGGTCATGGGAGACTATGATAAGGGATCCCTTGAATTCCTGAAGGTATTCCTCAAGGATTTCCAAGGTCATGATATCAAGGTCATTGGTGGGCTCATCCAAAATGAGGAAATTTGGTTCCTTCATTAGGATTGTAAGGAGGTACAGCCTGCGTTTTTCCCCGCCGGAAAGCCTTTCAACGGGGGTATTCAGCATGTCGTGGGTAAAGAGGAAGCGGCCCAGAAGGTGGGTGTCGTTCACGGTTTCAAGCACAGTCTGGCCCGGGGTGAACTCCATTCCGGACTGGTGGTAATAGCCAATCCTCAGGGATTCTCCAAGGTCCACCACGCCTTCCATTCGGCCGCCCATTTCCGGCTTCCAGCCACCTGTGATAAGGTTAAGGAAGGTTGTTTTTCCGGCGGCATTCCGGCCCACAATCCCAACGCGTTCATACCGCTGGAAATTGTACGTAAAGTCCTTCAGGTAGCATTTCCCGTCCCAGAAGAAACTGAGGTTGCGGCAGTTTATGACCTTGTTGCCAAGGTATGTGTTCTTTATCTGGGTATCAGACAGGTCCACCTTTTTGGTGACGTAACTGTCCTGTGCCCTTTCCTTAATATCCCAGAAGGCCTGCTTGCGGTATTTTGCCTTTCCGGTGCGGGCGCATGGGCTGGCGTGCATCCATTCCAACTCCCTCCGGAAAAGATTCCGCACCTTCTCCGTCTCCGCGTTGTAATTGTCTATCCTTTCCTGCCTTTTTTCCAGGAAGTTCATATAGTCTCCGCGGTAGATGTAGAGGCCCCCGCGGTCCAGTTCCATAACGGTGTTGCACACCCTGTCCAGGAAATAGCGGTCATGGGTAACCATGAAAAGAGTGCATCTGGAGTGCTTCAGGTGGCTTTCCAGGAACTCTATGGCGTCTATGTCAAGGTGGTTGGTGGGCTCGTCCATTATGTAGAAATCGGCCTCCGATGCCAGCATCCTTGTGAGCGCCACGCGTTTTATCTCTCCGCCGGAAAGGTCCTTCATGAGCCTGCTGCGGTCCTGAAGGCCGAATTGGTCCAGTAGGCGGGTGACCCTCAGTTCATACTGCCAAAGGTGGTCCTGGTCCAGCTCCTGCGTCCATTCCACGGAGTCCTCCATGATTTGGTCATAGACGGTTTTCTCCGGATCATAGGCGTAATCCTGTTCCAGAAAAGCTATACGTATGTCCTTTAGGAACAGCACCTTACCGCCGCTGTCGGAGGAATCTTTCCCTGCAAGAATCCTAAGGAGAGAAGTCTTTCCGGTACCGTTTGGGGCAATGAGGGCAACCTTGTCTCCTTCGTTGATATTGAAGTCAATTCCGCGGAACAGGACCTTGGGCCCGTAGCTCTTGGAAATGTTCTCTATTTGCAGGTAACTTGGCATAATGTGCAAAGGTACACATTTTTGGCGTGATAGTTGCTAGGCTACAGCAAAAAGGAGGTCGTTATGAAACACATAGTTACAATCATCTGCTGCATAATGCTCCTCTCAACGGGAGCATACGCGCAAAACCATCACAGGGATCACAAGGATTCCCACCACAGAACAGAAAAGGTTCACCGTGACAGCCATCACCATGACAGTCATCACCATGATGTCCATCGCAGTGAAAGTCACCACCGTGTGAACATCCATTCAAACCATCACGGCCACAGCCATGGTTACGGTTACAATGTTCCCGACGAAATTGAATGCCTCAATGAATGGCAGGAGCTTTGGAACGGCTGCCACGTACGTCTTATTGGAGACAGAGTCCAGATTGTAAACCGCAGGGGAGATATAGTGGTTAGCGGAGACAGGGTGTTCCTGACATCCAACGGCCGATACGAAGTCAAGAACGGCGGCATCTGGAGCGTCCGTGACGCAGACGGCGGCTTCACAACCCTCTCCGGTAATGATATCTGCTACTGGTCGGAAGGTTTTTACGGCATCAAGGTGGGCTCCTTCTGGCGGCTATACGACGAAGACGGAGACTTTGTGGGCAATGTCTGGGGAGAACACATCACCATATATCAGAACAACCTGATTAGGGCGGAGCGCAACGGCCGGTATTACTACTACGACTACGAGGGTAACGAGAGGTATTGAGCCCTGTTATCAGTGCGCCTAATGTGCATGGATTAGTGCACGTTGGGCGCATTTTTGGCGTTTTTTGCTCCTACTATGCATGGTTTTATGCACGTTAGGAGCAGTGGAGAGTTAGAATGCGGACAGTTAGGTTTTCACCTGTAGTTTTCGTATCTTTGCGTCGTTAAATTAATTGGGTATGGTTAATCGTGTAGTAATAACCGGCATGGGCATATGGTCCTGCCTTGGAACCACTCTTGAAGAAGTTAAAGAATCACTATTTAATGGTAAATCAGGAATAATCCTGGACCCGGTGCGTAAAGAAATGGGGTTCCGCAGCGGCCTCACTTCATTTGTACCTGCCCCGGACCTCAAGAAGGAACTGCCCCGCGCACAGCGTGCTTATATGCCGGAACCGGCGCTTTATGCATACTGTGCAACGCGTGACGCCCTTAGTATGGCCGGCATAGACCAGGATTACCTGGATGCCCATGAGGTTGGTCTTCTTTACGGCAATGACAGTACCGCAGACGCCGTTTACAAGTCTGTTGCAAAGATTATTGAAAAGCATGACACAATGCTTTGCGGCTCTGGCGCCATCTTCCAGAGCATGAATTCCACCGTGACCATGAACCTTGGCGTCATCTTCCGCCTCAAGGGTATCAACCTCACGGTTTCAGGGGCTTGCGCCAGCGGCTCCCATGCTATCGGCCTTGGAGCCCTTCTTATCCAGAACGGCCTTCAGGACATAGTGGTTTGCGGCGGTGCCCAGGAGGTAAATATGGCCGCCACAGGCTCTTTTGACGGCATATCGGCCTTCTCTACCCGGGAAGACAATCCCGCTGCAGCGTCCCGTCCCTTTGACCGTGACCGTGACGGCCTGGTCCCCGGAGGCGGTGCCGCAACCGTGATTCTGGAAAGCTATGAGCATGCCGTTGGGCGCGGCGCCCACATTATTGCAGAGGTCCTGGGATACGGCTTCTCCTCAAACGGAGACCACATCTCATCCCCCAACGTAGACGGCCCGGCCCGCTCCCTTGAGATGGCTATCCGTCGCGCAGGGATTGAGATGAAGGAGATTGGCTACGTGAACGCTCACGCAACCTCCACCCACGTTGGAGACGCCAATGAGGCAAAGGCCCTCTTCCGCGTCCTTGGTGAAAAGACCGTCCCCATCACATCCACCAAAAGCCAGACGGGCCACGAGATGTGGATGGCAGGTGCTTCGGAGGTCATTTATTCCATCCTCATGATGAAGAATGATTTCATTGCGGGCAACATCAATTTTGAGAACCCGGATGAAGATTCCTGCCACCTCTGGATTCCCGGAGAAACCATCTCGGCCCACTTTGATACCTTCCTTTCCAATTCCTTCGGCTTTGGAGGAACCAACTCCACCCTTATTATAAGGAATGTCTAAGGAGGTGGTCATAATTGGCGCCGGCCTTGGCGGGCTTCTCTGCGGCAGAATCCTTTCACGTCGAGGTTTTTCCGTCACGGTTCTGGAGGCCGATTTCTTTCCCGGCGGCATTCTCCACGGCTTTGAGTGGGAAGGCACCGTATGTGAGCGCGGCTTCCACTCCGTTGGCGGTCTTGCCCCCGGAGAGCCCCTTGAGAAGATTTTCCGCCCGCTGGGTCTTATGGACCTTCCGTGGTACAAGGCTCAGCCAGATGAAGGCTTTCCTTTCCTGAGGCTGAACACCCGCTCAGACTTTGAGCTGGAGCACATTCTGGAGCCTTTCCGGAAAAGCACATGGCGCCTTGAAGGCGGCGGCGTGGCCCTTTCCAACGCACTGGCGGAAGGACTTGATATTCGCTTCGGCAAAAAGGCCGTATCCATTGAAAAACAGGTGGTTACATGTGAGGACGGAAGTTCTTTCAAGGCCGATGCCATTATCTCAGACCTTCACCCCGCCGCAACAATGAATCTGGTCCGTGACCACGTGCGGCCGGCATACACCAAAAGGCTGGCAAAACTCCAGGACGGCCCCGGAATCTTTTCCGTCCACTGCCTCATGGAGCCCGGATGTGTGAAATGGCAAAGCGGAGCCATCTTCCTTGACAGCTCCCTTATGATTCATTTTGGAGAGCCCGGGACAAATATCCTTGAGCTTCTGTGCTTTGGAGAAGGCAATCCGGAGGAAATGATTGCCCGCGCCTCCGTGAGGCTTCCCAGCCTCAAGGTCCTGAAATATCACGCCATGATGTGCCAGGGATACGGCGTCATGAAGCATTCCAACGCGGATTTTATATCGGCCCAGACTCCCCTGCCGTGGCTTTTCCTCACAGGCCAGAACCTTGGACTCCACGGCATCCTGGGCACGGCAATATCGGCCCTGAACACTTGTAGAACAATCCCCTGAAAAACCCTTCAAGTCCCTCCCCCGAGGGGAGGGGTTTCGGGAGGGGGTAACGTAAAGAAATAATGAAATTATGAAATATGCGTTAGTTACCGGCGGAAGCCGCGGAATTGGCCGCGCAATCTGCGTCAAACTCTTTCAGATGGGCTATGAGGTGCTCATCAATTACGTTTCCAATGACGCTGCGGCAAAGGAAACCCTGGATATGATTGAGGGTCACGGAGAGCTTATGCGCTTTGACGTGAGTGATCCCGGCGCCGTGAAAGCCGCCCTGGAAGGCTGGCAGGTGGCCCACCCAGATGAATATATAGAGGTGCTGGTGAATAACGCCGGTGTGCGGAAGGATAACCTCCTTATCTGGCTTGAGCCCGATGAATGGTCCAAGGTCATAGACACCAACCTCAACTCCTGGTACTATGTAACCCGTGCCCTGCTTCAGCCAATGCTTCTTAAAAAGTTCGGCCGAATTATTAATGTGGCATCCCTCAGCGGCCTCAAAGGCCTCCCTGGCCAAACCAATTACTCCGCCGCTAAAGGTGGCATGATTGCCGCCACAAAGGCCCTGGCGCAGGAAGTTGCCCGCAAAAAGGTTACCGTAAACTGCGTTGCGCCCGGTTTCATCCGCACAGACATGGTGGAAGGCCTTGACGAGGCAGCCCTCAAGAAAGACATCCCCGCCGCCCGCTTTGGAGAGCCTGAAGAAGTTGCCGCCCTGGTTGGCTTCCTCGCCTCCCCGGACGCCGGCTACATCAACGGTGAAACCATCTCCATCAACGGCGGACTGTATACTTAATATGGTGGACAAGAGCAAAATCAAAGTATGCGTTGGCCTTTCGGGCGGCGTGGACTCTTCTGTTGCAGCGTATCTTCTGAAGCAGGAGGGGTATGATGTTTTTGCCATGTTCATGCAAAACTGGCACGACGCAGACCCTACCCTCCACGGAGACTGTGAGTGGGAAGAGGACCGCTTTGTGGCAGAGATGGTTGCCCGTAAGATTGGCATTCCCTTCTATTTCGCAGACCTCTCAAAGCAGTATCGCCAGCGTGTTGTGGATTACATGTTTGAGGAGTACTCCAAGGGCAGAACCCCCAATCCTGATGTACTCTGCAACCGTGAAATCAAGTTTGACGCCTTCCTGGAGGTTGCCCGGAAATGCGGCGCGGACTATGTTGCCACGGGGCATTATTGCCGAAAGGAGATCCTTCGCTGCGCTCAGGATGACAAGGGAAAAGCTCAGGATGACAAGGGGGACGTTTACCGGATTCTGGAAGGCACGGACCCTAACAAGGACCAGACGTACTTCCTTTGCCAGCTTTCACAGGAGCAGCTTTCACGGGCGATGTTCCCTATCGGCCATCTTACAAAACCGGAGGTGAGGCGCATCGCCAGGGAGGCGGATCTTCCATCGGCCGAGAAAAAGGATTCTCAGGGAATATGCTTTGTTGGGAAGGTGGATTTACCCACTTTCCTGAAGCAAAAGCTTGAATCCGTAGAGGGAGATATTGTGGAAGTCTATGACGCGTATTATGCCTCTGACGCCCTTTATCAGTGGCAGCAAAACACCCTCACAGGCCTTCTGAAGCCAGGTTGCAGCCTTGAGCGCACCGTCCACTATGCCCCGGAGGAAAAGATCCTGACGCGTGACGGGGAGCCTCTTGGAGAGACCCCGTACAAGGAGATTTCCCTTACGGATGAGGAGCTTGACCGCCTTGCAACCCCGGTCAGTTACAATATTGCATTTGAGACGGAAACCTACCGCAGCGGGAAAAAGCACATCAAGAAAACCCGCTACAAGGATAACCCCAATGGCCGTATAGTTGGCCGCCACGAAGGCGCGCAGTTCTATACAATAGGCCAGCGTAAGGGCCTTGGAGTTGGCGGGCATGAGAACCCCGTCTTTGTGATTGCAACGGACACTGAGTCCAATCGCGTATACGTTGGGGAAGGCCATAATCACAAGGGACTGAGCAGGTTCTGCCTGAAAATCAACCCGGAGGAGATACACTGGATACGCCCTGATCTTGAAATGGCACCCGGTGAAAACCGCCGCTTCCGCGTACGCATCCGCTACCGCCAGCCGCTCCAGAGCGCCACGCTCATAATGCGGGAAAGCGGCCTCTATATACTCTTTGACCACCCCCAGAGGGGCATTTCTCCCGGCCAGTTTGCCGTGTGGTATGACGGAGAGGAAATGCTTGGCAGCGGGGTAATATCGGCATAAATGAGGTTCGTAGTAAATACCTGCACAGACCCTCACTGGAACATGGCCCACGACGAGTTCCTTCTGGAGGGACTCTCCGGCACCGTCTTTTGCCTGTGGCAGAACGCTCCGGCGGTAATTATCGGCCTTAATCAAAGCGCCTACGCAGAGGTCAATCTCCCTTATCTGGAGGCCCACGGGATAAAACTGGCGCGGCGCGTGACCGGCGGCGGGGCCGTTTACCATGACCTTGGAAACCTGAACTACAGCATAGCAGGCCCGGCAAAGGAGGTTGAGCAGTACTATGACCTTATGGCCGATTCCCTCCGGCGGCTTGGCCTACCCGCCCAGAGGACGGGCCGAAACGACATAATGGTGGACGGCCTCAAATGCTCCGGCTGGGCAAAGCGCCTGTCAAAGGACAGGATGATGATTCACGGGACGCTTATGTGGGATGTGGATCTGGAGGCTCTCACTGAGGCCCTTGCCGTTCCGGGGAGCAAACTTTCTGCAGCGGGCATTGCTTCCGTGAGGAGCCGGGTTATCAATCTGAAGCCCCTCCTCCCACAGTTTGGAAGCATTGATGAGTTCCGGGATGCGCTTCATGGTATTCTAGCCGAAGAAGATACAGAAATACGCCTTACAGATACCCAGAAGGCCCAAATTGACAAAGAGGCCGCAACAAAGTTCCGCTCCTGGGACTGGATTTACGGGCATTCGCCTGCTACATCATTTGAAAGTACCTGCAAGTTCACCTGCGGCACCGTCACGGCCCGTTACACCCTTAAACACGGGGTATTTGAAGAGTTGGAATTCCGTGGAGATTTCATAGGCTCCAAACAGGCCCAGGAGCTCTCAGGAAGGCTTATCGGACACAAACCGAAAGCTATCCTTCAGGAAAAAGTATGGGAATACTTTGACGGTGTTACGCCTGAAGAGTTTCTTTCAATATTTCGGCCACGGTAGGGTGCGGCCACACAACTTCCAGGAGTTCCTTCACGGTCATTCCCTTTTCCACGGCAATTGCGGCGGCGGGAATAATCTCTGAGCAGGGGTTTCCCAGCATGTGGACGCCAACAACGGCACCGGACGGGGCAACCAGAACTTTGCAAAGGCCTTCTCCCCTCTCGTTCTCTGCCACAAAGCGGCCGGAATATGCCATAGGGAGCTTCAAGACCTTGATTTCCGGGCCGGCTTCCTGCTCCGTGAGCCCAACGCCCGCAACTTCAGGATTAGTGTAAACTATGCCGGGGATGGCCTTGTAACTCATCTGGGCGGGCTCTCCAAGCATAGAAGAGACGGCCACTTCCGCTTCACGGGACGCGGTATGGGCCAGCATGGAGAAAGCGGTGACGTCACCGGCGGCGTATATTCCGGGAACGGAGGTTTCCATGCGGGAATTGACCACAATACCCCTTTCCACCTTTACGCCTGTGTTTTCAAGGCCGAAGCCTGAAATATTTGCGCGGCGGCCAACGCTCAGAAGTATCTTGTCACCTTCTGCCCGGCAGGTTTCCCCCTCCGGAGTTTCATAAACCACGGCGGAGCCCTCAATTCCCACCACCTTGCAGCCAAGGTGGAACTCCACGCCCTTTTTGGCGTACTGGGCCTGAAGCATGGCGGAAATCTCATTGTCCATGGGCCCCAGGATCTTTGGAAGCATCTCAATCACAGTAACCTGAGTGCCCGTGGAGTTAAAGAAAGACGCAAACTCCATCCCTATAACGCCGCCGCCGATAATCACCAGTTTTTCCGGCACGGCATCCAGTGCCAGGATTTCACGGTTTGTGACAACGGCCTGTGATTCCCTGAGCCCCGGAATGGGCGGGACTGCGGCCTCAGAGCCCGTACAGATAAGGAGGCGGGCCGCCTGATACTCATTTTCATCGGCCTCAAGGGCAAAGCCTCCGGGGATGGGCCCTTTTATAAATGCCTGAGCCTTAACCACTTCCACGGCCGCTTCCCTCATACGCACTCGCACGCCTCCAACTAGTTTTTTCATCACCTTTTCCTTGCGCTTCATCACTGCCGGGAAGTCAATGGAGGCATCCGGAACGCAGACACCGTATTTATCTGAATGGCGGGCGTAATCCAGCACCTTGGCGCTGTAGAGGAGGGTTTTGGTGGGGATGCAGCCTTCATTGAGGCATACGCCGCCAAGCTCCTTCTTTTCAAAAAGTACCACGGAAAAACCGCCGCGGGCCGCTTTCTCGGCAGCCACATATCCGGCGGGGCCTGCGCCCAGGATAGCAAGATCGAACATACAAAAGTTACGTTTTAGTGTTCACGAAGATACGAATTTATTTACTATCTTTGTGAAAACAATAGAATAAAAATGGCTAATACTGGCAAAGCAGTGGGGTTTTTCATCACCCTCATAGTTCTGGCGATACTCGCCGGCTTCCTTTATTTCAAATTCTGGTGGGTATTCAGTGACGGCACCAAAACCGGAGAACTCAATTCCCTCACCTATACCGGATATGTATGGAAAACTTATGAAGGAGAGATAATCCTCACCGGTTACGGCAGCAAAAACTCCCAGGGAACCGTCCAGTCCAAGAATTTCAAGTTCTCAGTAAAGGACAGGGAGGTGGCCCAGCAGCTTACTAATCTCACCGGTTCAAAGGTAACAGTCCATTACAAGGAGTACAAGGGCGCACTCCCCTGGCGCGGCTATGAAAAGGCCGTGGTAGATAAAGTATCGCTTGAACCCGGAGATATAACTCTTGAAGATCCCTTCTTCCTGTAACATGAGAAAGCTTGTCACTTTTCTACTGTGCACTGTCCTTGCGGGCAGCGCACTTTTTGCACAAAATACCGTCCTGGACGTACGTGAAGCCCATCCCGGCAAGGATCTCACAATGGAGGAAGCCATCTACAAGGGCGTAGGTTTAAGCCGCATTCCCAGTGACCGGATGCCCTCAACCCCGTCTCCCGCGGAAGGCTCCTTCACCGTTTTTTCAGAAAACGGCAGCCTCTATATCAAGGACAGAGGGAAGGACGCCCCCACCATCATAGCGGAATCCACAGATCCAGGCATTGTTTACGGGGAAATTGTGAGCAGGAATGAATTCGGCATAGACGCCGGCTGGTACGTATCCCCTGATTCCACAAAGATTGCCTTCTACAAGAAGGACCAGAGCAAGGTAAAGCGCTTCCCTCTCCTTGACATAGGCATTCATAACGGGGACCTTAAGGAAATCTTCTATCCCATGAACGGAGGGCCATCTGAGAAGGTTTTCGTGGGCATTTATGATATACCAAGCGGGAAAACGGCTTGGTTGGAGGTTAAGGAATTCTCCTCCTCCAGATACATCACCAACATCTCCTGGTGCCCGGACAGCAGGTACATCTATGCCCAAATCCTGGACCGCAGCCAGCACAGTATGCACCTCAACAGTTACAGGGCATCTGACGGCCGGTTCATCCGTACTATCCTTGAGGAGGAAAACGATGCCTGGGTAGAGCCCCTGGATCCCATCTATTTCCTAAAGGGCCGAAAGGATGTCTTCATCTACCGCACAGACAACCGTGACGGTTTCCGCAGCCTGTACCTGGTGGATACAATCGGCACAATCCGCCGCCTTCCCACCGCAAGCGCAGACATCAAGTATCTGGACAACGACGGCAGCGCGGTGTATTATACATCGGCCGAAAATTCCCCGGTACAGAACCACCTCTACAAGATGAGGCTGAAGGTTCCCGGGAAGAACGCCGTGAGTAAGGCCGCATTCTATAAGCCCGTACAGCTCACCTCCGGCCGGGGCTGGCACAACGTCATCCTTTCCCCAGACTGCAAGGAGTTTACGGACATCTGGTCCAATTTCTCCACCCCCGTCCAAATGTGGAAGCGCTCTACGGACGGCAAAAAATCTGAGCTCTTTTATGAAGGAGAGGATCCTTTGGCCGATTACGCCTCCTGCAAGGTGGAATTCGGCACCATTCCAAGCGCAGATTCCTCATTCCAGAACTACTACAGGCTATTCTACCCTAAGGACTTTGACCCCCAGAAAAAGTACCCCCTCATAGTATACGTTTACGGAGGCCCTCACAGCCAGATGGTTACAGACTCCTGGCTAGGCAAAATCCGCATGTGGGAAATGCTGATGGCCCAGAAAGGATATATAGTTTACGTTCAGGACAACCGCGGCACGGAGAATAGAGGCGCAGCCTTTGAAAAAGCCATCAACCGCCAGTGCGGAAAGGCCGAGATGGAAGACCAGATGGTGGGCATAAACTGGCTCAGAAGCCTGCCGTTTGTGGATTCAGAGCGCATTGGCGTTCACGGCTGGAGCTACGGCGGCTTCATGACAATCTCCCTTATGACAACCTACCCAGATGTTTTCAAGGTTGGCGTTGCCGGCGGCCCCGTGATAGACTGGAAATGGTATGAGGTTATGTACGGAGAACGCTATATGGATAACCCTCAAACTAATTACAAGGGTTTCCTCAGCACCAGCCTCATCCCCAAGGCCAAAAACCTCAAGGGCCACCTCCTCATTTGCCAGGGCGCCATGGACGAAACCGTTGTTTGGGAACACAGCCTGAGTTTCATCCAGGAATGCATAGACAACGGCATCCCCGTAGACTACTTCCCCTATCCCACGGCCAAGCACAACGTATTCGGCCGCAACCGCATCCACCTGATGGACAAGGTCACGCAGTATTTTGAAGATTACCTGTAGGTAAAGAAACTCACGTCCTTTAAAAGAAGCATCCCGGGATCATCCACAAGGGATGCTTCTTCCGTATAGAAGAAGGTGCAGTTTTCAAGGGTTATTCCGTGGATCATCCGGATTGTACCGGAGGCTTTTATGCCGATACGTGCATCCCTGCACACGACATTGGAGATATGGATATCCGTGAACTCCGGAACAAAAGACTCAGTCTGGGCGGCTACGGCGTCTTCACGGCCAACGGGACGGTCTGCGTAAGAAGTTTCAAATACTACGGCCTCTCCCTGGATATCGGCCATATAAATGTCTGAAATCCAGAGGTTTGAGGTAACGCCGCCACGCTCCGGAGCGCTCTTGAACCTAAGGCCAGTGTCAGTGCCGGAGAAAGTGTTGTCACAAACAACAATATTACTCACCCCGCCGGAGAATTCAGACCCTATCACAAAGCCACCGTGAGCATGAAAAACCTTGTTGCGTGTTATGAGGATGTTGTCACAGGGACCGGCCTTCACACCAGCTTCACCGGCACCGGCCTTAATGCAGATCCCATCATCTCCCACATCCACAAAATTGTTGACAACAAGGACATTACGGCTATTCATAAGGTCTATCCCATCTCCGTTCTGGGCATTCCAGGGGCAGCGCACAATGACACCGTCTATGGTCACATCCTTGCAGCGCTGGGGCACCAGGTGAAATTTGGGAGAATTCTGGATGGTGACGCCCTGCACCAGAATGCGCTCGCAGTCCGTGAAACGGATCATATGGGTGCGCATCCTCTCCTGGGCGGCGTATGAATCGGCAATATTGTCAAATGCCTTTAAATCAAACGGATACCAGAGGTCTCCCTTGGGGGTAACGGTGCCGCCCATACGTTTGAAGGCATTCCACTCCGTGTCGCTCACTTTCCCGCGTTTCACTCCCCTCCACCATTCACCGTTTCCATCAATGAAGCCTTCTCCTGTGATGCTTATGTCCTTGCGCTTGCTGGCAGTGATAAAAGGCACCACCTTGCCATCCTTGAGGGAGGCCTTTTTGTCCGGATTCAGGAGAACCATGGCATTTCGCTCCAGATGAAGGTCCATCCTGTCCTTAAGGCTTATGGGACCGGAAAGATAAATGCCCGCCGGAACCACAAGATGCCCGCCTCCGGCCTTGTTCAGGGCCGATATCGCCTTGCCAAAAGCATTGGTGTTATCAGTAATGCCGTCCCCGACACCGCCAAAATCGGCCAAAGACACAGTATAATCCGGGATTTGAGGCAACGCCGGTGCAGAGAGTTCAATGGGTAAATCTTTGTAATACTCTGAATAATCCTGCGCCCATGACACCAATCCCATCAGCAAGCAAGCGGCTATAGCAAAGAATCTTTTCATATCAAAACGGTGAATGTGCAAATATAGGCAAAATAATTTTGCACATCATAATTTTTTACCTATCTTTGCAGTCCATTTTGAGGGCATAGCTCAGTTGGTTTAGAGCGCTTGCTTGACAGGCAAGAGGTCCGCAGTTCAAATCTGCGTGTCCTCACAA
>JAFZML010000084.1 GCA_017553255.1 Bacteroidales bacterium
CCAGGCCGCCGTGCACTTCCTCAGTACCCACCTCATAGGAGATAGGGGCTATTCCGTGCTCCTTACGGAACTTCTCTACGTGAGCGATAAGTTCCACGGTGCGGGCTGCCACAAGATGAATATCTATGATTTCCCCCTTGGAGACATTGATGTCTACGGTAGGGTCTACGTGGATGAGGTCATAGCCTGCAAGCACTGCGGCCTCGAATGACTTCTTCACGCCGTCCATAGCGTCCTTGACGCTCCACTTTTCCACTCTCTGGCGGTCTTTGAGCCAGGGACCGCCGTGGTCTATGGCTATGATTACGTCTCCGGTGAAGTTCACGCGCTCCGTTTCAAAGCGGACCATACGCACGAAGTCCTGCTGGGTCATGCCGGTGTAACCGCCGTCGCAGTCTATCTGGTTGAGGGTGGCGGCAAAGTAGATGGGCGCATTGTTGCGCTTCGCGGCCCTCAGGGAGGCACGGATTACTGTAGGGGAATTGGGGCAGGCCGCGAAGATGGTACGGGGAATACCTGTACTCTCACGGATTGCGTCCAGTTTGTGAAGGAGTTGTTCTGTCTTAGGCATATCCTATTAATTATATAAGGTAACGCCCTCCACCACTCTGGAGATGTTTCCGGAGACGGAAGGAGAGTCAGGGCAAAGGCCCAGGTCTAGCGATTTGAAGAAACCAAGCAGCTGGCCCACCCACGCAAAGCTCACGCAGCCGTAGCACGGAGGCATTGAAGGGGTCATGCCGGTGATTACGCCAAGGTCATAGTAGGACTCCTCAATTGAAGGGTCATCGGCCGATATTACAAGTGTACCCTTGACGTTGTTGTTGGCTTTCACCTGACGTATGAGGTCAAGTTCATAACGGCGTACCTTGGGGTTGGGAGAAAGGAGATATACAAGGAGGGAATTTGGCTTAACCACAGCCTTGGGGCCGTGACGGAAGCCAAGGAAGGAGTCGAAGGAGCACATTACAGCGCCGTCAGTGAGTTCCTGGAGCTTGAGGCGGCATTCCTCCGCCACGCCCTTGAGGGGACCGGAGCCAAGGAACACGGCACGCTCGAAGTCACGGGCCGAGATGGCCTTGATGGCATCCTCATACTTTGAGAGAGACTTCTCCACAGCACCGGCAACTTCCCTGATAAGAGGGATGTCCTCCTCAATGTGGTCTATGTTTGCTATCATCGAGCAGGTGAGGAGCATTGTGGAGTAACTGCTTGTCATGGCCAGGGAAAGGTCATTTGTTTCCGGAGGCAGAAGCACGCAGAGGATGTTCTCTCCCTTCATCTGGGCAAGTTCTCCGTCCTTGTTGCAGGTGATAAATATGTGGGCTACCTTTCCGGCGCTGCCTTCAACGGCCCTGAGGGCGCCAACGCTCTCCGGGCTGTTGCCGCTACGGGCAAAGCTCACCAGAAGCACCTTGCTGCTCTCATCGAAGAACATCTGGGGGTTGGTGATGATGTCCGTGGTGGCAATGGCACGGGCGCCTTTGAAGCTGGTGGTGTACAGCGCGGGTTCCAGGGCATCTCCAATATAGGCGGATGTTCCGGCTCCGGTGAGTACAACCTCATAGCCTGCGCTTAGGTATTTGTCTTTGAATGCTTTGATTTCCTGCTTCTGGGCAAGAATGGAATCCAGGGTTTTGAGCCAAACATTGGGCTGCTGGAGGATTTCCTTGTAAGTGTTATAATTGTAGTTCATTGGATATATAATCAACAAGCAAATTTAGGTGTTTTTATCCAAAATGTTTCGGTTTGTGTTTTGAACTTTATCTCAGGCCTAAAACGAAACCCCCACCCCTCTATTCTAACACGCTCTGTTTCAGTGTATTATATGGTTTCTAAAATTTGTTTCAAAGAGTTTCACTTTGACTATGGAATGACTGTTTCCACATTGATGTCCATGGATTTCAGTTGCCGTTTCACATTTGCGGGAAGGTTGTTGTCCGTGATTACGGTGTCTATCTTGTCCACATCTGCGATGAAAGCCAGCGCGCGTTTGTTTACCTTTGACGAGTCAAACACGGCTATTACTTCACGGGCGCGTGAAATCATGACCTGATTGGTACTGGCTTCATCTACGCTGGGGGTTGAAAGGCCAGTTTCCACTGAGAAGCTGTCCACTCCAAGGAACAGCTTGTCACAATAGAAGAGCTTGAGGTTCGATTCCGCCAGAGGGCCCACCATTGACATGCTGGACTCCCTCACTGTACCACCCAGGAGGATAACATTAAAGCGCTTGTACTTAAGTGCTTCCGTCATCACGCTGATGGAATTGGTGATGACGGTGAGGTCATCGAAGGGCTGGAGATTCTTTACAACTTCCAGGGCGGTTGTTCCGGAGTCCACAAGGATTGTATCGCCGTTTTTGATGTACTTTGCCGCGGCACGGCCGATTGCCTCCTTTTCCCGCATATTGACCATCTTCTTGAAACTGAGATGGCGCTCTTCCGCCGCGGGTTCCGACACCGTGGAGGCACCAAGGATGGCACCTCCGTGCACCCTCACAAGGAGTTTTCTATCTTTCAGGATGCGGAGATCCTTTCTTATGGTTACTTCCGAAACACCGAAACGTTTGCTCAGTTCAGTAACATTGACCGAAGAATCACTCTTCAAGAGTTGAAGAATTGCCGATCTGCGGCCCTGAGCGGAATCATAAATATCCATAACGGTTAGTTTTTAGTGCTGGTGCAAATATAGGTAAAATTTTTATATGAAACAAAACGAAATGTTTTATATTGTTAAAACCGAAACCAAATGAAATTTTTTCGGACTTTTTTCACTATCTTAGCAAGGTAAAATAACACTAATATCTATGAAAAAATATCAGATAGCCGCCATTGGGGAACTTAACGTGGACATTATCCTTAACGGAATCGAGTCGGAGCCGGAGATTGGCAAGGAGAAATTCTGCAAGGACATGACAGTAACCCTTGGAAGTTCCACCGCCATCTTTGCCGCAAACGCCGCCGCGCTCGGAAGCAGGGTTTGTTTTGTTGGCCTGGTGGGCAATGATTCATTTGGAGAACTTGTAAAGACGTCCCTTGCGGCCAAGGGAGTAGCCACCCACTTTATCGGCACGGGAGAAACGCCCACAGGTGCAACCATCTGCATGAATTACGGAGAGGACCGCGCCAATCTCACATATCAGGGTTCCATGGACGTGATGGGCTTTGACCAGATAGACAAGAGTGTGTTTGACCTTTCACAGCATATCCACCTCTCTTCCCTGTTTATGCAGAGCGCACTGCTCCGCGACATCCACAAGGTCCTTGACCTGGCCGCGGAAAAAGGCGTGACGGTATCTCTTGACACCCAGTGGGACCCCGCGGAAAAATGGGCCTTGGACTATAAGAAGGTGCTGCCCAAAATCACCGTGTTCATGCCAAATGAAAAGGAACTGTGCGCCCTTACCCATAAGGAAAACCTGGAAGAGGCCATCAACGAGGTCAGGCCTTACCTGGGCGGCATAATGCTGGTTAAATGCGGTTCCAAGGGCTCTCTGCTTGTTAAAAAGGACGGCTGGCAAAAGCTTCTGCCCGCATACCTTAATAAAAAGGTAGTGGATGCAATTGGCGCCGGAGACAGCTTCAATTCAGGCTTTATCAGCGCCTTTGTGAGGGGTTTTGACCCTGAAGTTTGCCAGGAAACCGGCAACCTTACCGGTGCGGTGAACACCACGGCGGCCGGCGGCACCGGAGCCTTCACCTCAATCGAGGCCGTGCGCAAGATATGCAAGGATCGTTTTGGAAAAGAAATAGCACTGTAATGAAAAAACTAGCCATCATAGCCCTTGCGGCCTGCCTCACCGCCTGCGTTCCCGCTGAAGGTGACGTTGCTCTTCGGCTTGGAAAGCCAGTCAAGGGCCTTCAGGTTCTGGTAGAAACCGCTCCTTCCGGGCAGCCCGGAATGACGCTCCGCAGCGTCCGGTTTGTCAATACCGGTGAAGCGGCCGTAACGGTAGACGCCATTGAAACCTCCCGCATTTTCATTGAGGGAGATGCCGTCTGGAGCCTCCAGCCCACCTCCACCGCAAACCGTGAGGACTGGGTCCTTCCAGTTAAAAAAGGCTTCAGCCAGAAGAATTACCTTGGCATGAATGACCCGGATTACGGCGGAGGCATCCCTATGATAAGCCTCTGGACCGGGGAAACCAATGTAAGCGTGGGCCTGGCAGAACCCTGCCTCAAGCTTGTGAGC
>JAFZML010000085.1 GCA_017553255.1 Bacteroidales bacterium
AGACTAGAGATCAAGCGGGGAGATCTCAACCGCTTTTTCTACCCTGTACTTCTTGGATTCAGGGTTGAGGAAGAGGTTGTAGACGCCGTCCTCGGGGACGCCGAGGTTCTTTCCGCCTGCACCTGCATCCTGATCCTGGTCCAGAGTTACAATGAAGGGCTCCTCAGTGATACCTTCAGCGGCGCCGAAGTTATCGGCCCAGGCAGCGTCCTTACGGTACTTAAACTGGTCTGAGGCTGCAAGCTTGACGCTCTTTGCAACGTGCCATGTGCCATCCGTGTACATAGGGATATCGGTATCCCAGTTGATTCCGGCATCGGAGATGGCTCCGGTTACGCCCCATGTGCTGGGCTTGTCGTAAGCAGCAACGGGATCGTCAACATGCTTGACAACCAGGTATAGCTTGGCGTCAGGATTCAGAAGGAGGTCATAGACACCGTCCTCTGAAACACAAAGGTTCTTACCACCTGCACCTGCATCCTGCTTGGTATCAAGTGTTACGGCATAAGGCTCATCGGAGATACCTTCAGCGGCGCCGAAGTTTTCTGCCCAGGCAGCGTCCTTACGGAACTTGAACTGGTCTGAGGAGGTGAGTTCGACACCCTCAGCTACATGCCAGGTACCGTTGGTGTACATAGGAATATCGGCATCCCAGTTGAGGGAAGCGGAAGCGATGGCTCCGGTTACGCCCCAAGTGCTGGCCTTGTCGAATTCTGAATATCGGCCACCACGTGAAACAGGCTTCTTGATAGAGAAGGAAGCAATGTCAATTGTGCCTTCGGAATCAATATAACCGTTCTGTGCCGATGTGCTGAGGCGTGCACGGACAACCATGGAAATGGCCACGGTCTCTCCGTATGCGCAGCCAAGGGATACCAGGGCTGTGCTCACGGCGCCGGCGTCTGCGGTAACAGAGCCTTCTGCGGAATCGTCGGACTCAACTGCCATGCTTACGGGGCTGTCATTGAGCTTTACTACTGCAAGTGAATAGCGAACCAGTTCCGGCTTTACTTCCTTACCTCCAACCACAAAAGTGGCGGGAGTGTACTGGGCTGTAATGGCGTCAGGGGTAACATTGGATGTGCCCAGGACGGGAGCGGTGGAATCATTGACATTTATAGTCACTTTTTCCATCTGCTGGCAGGCAGAAAACAGAAGTGCACCTGCGGCCAGTGAAATAAGTATTAATTTTTTCATATTGCTCACTCATTTATTCATTAGACCCGGCAGTGGCATAACCCTCGTTCTGAACAAGCTCAGGGTTGGCGGTCATTTCTCCCGGAGGAATTGCGAATACGTTCTTGTACTCAGGGAAGCCGGTACCATCCTTTACGCCACCCTTCCAGGGCCATGTAAAGGTGTCGGAATTGAACAGGCCGTACCTGATAAGGTCTGTGCGGCGATGTCCTTCCCACATGAGTTCGCGGGCGCGCTCGGCCACAAGGTAATCCTTGGTGATGGCTGTGGGAGCGGCAACACCGGCGCGGTCTGTGAGGGCCTTAAGGTAGCCAAGTGCAGTAGGATTCGTATCCTGACCAAGATTCATGCAGGCTTCGGCATAGATCAGATAGATCTCACCAAGACGGATGAGAGGGAAGTCAATGTCTGAGAAGCCTTTGCTCTTTGCGGTGTCATTGAACTCTGCAGCGGTTTGGTCATGAGGGATGTTGTTGTACTTGAGGCATGCCCAGCCATACTGGAAGTCATAGAGGGCTTCCTCGTTGGGAATATCCTTAAAACGCATGGCGTCACCCACGGTGAGCTTGAAGAACTGGCCGCGTTTGTCGGCGATGGTATAATTTGCATTTACGTACTTGCCGTCAGCGTCCACATCGGGTTCTGTAGCGTTGAAGTACTTCAATACAAACTGGTAGGGAACGCGAAGACCGCCCCAGCCACCGTTGACGCCGTTGGGATGGGAGTCTGCGGTAACGTCCTTCTCACCTACGCATGCAAACGTAAGGAGGGTGGTTCCGCCGTAGCTCTGGGAGAGCTTGTCCTGGTAATCGGCAGCAAAGATGAGTTCATTCCTGACATCCGGATTCTGGCCGTTGTCACCGCGGAAGAGGTCTGCGTAGTTGCTTGCAAGGGAATAGCCAAGGCCGATCACCTGATCGCAGGCGTCCTTGGCATCCTGCCAGCGAGCCTTCTTGGTATAAACCTCGGCGTTCAGGTACAGACGGGCAAGAAGGCCCCAGCAGGCGCCTTTGTCGGCACGGGGATAATTGCTGCGGGCTGCGGGCATTGCGCTGCCGTCCTTAACAAGGTCAAGGAGTTCGGATTCAATGTAGTTGAAAACATCTTCGCGTTCTGCCTGCTTGGGATAAACTGCACCGAAGGGAGAGTTCTCCGTAACGAAGGCGGGACGGCCGAATACATCCATGGAAATGAAATAGTAGAATGCGCGCATGAAGCGGGCCTCGGCGCGGAAAACGGCGATCTTGGCCTTGAGCTCATCTGAACAGCCGCGCTCTGCGAGTTTATCATCGGCGGTCTGCTTCAGGTACTCGTTGACGAAAGTGATTCCGTGAAGGGTTCTGGCATATACGCCAAGAGAAGCGTCGTTGGCGGCATCGGACCAGGTGTTGGTGTTGATGGCACGAACCCAGGCGTCGTTACCCCAGGAGCACTTTGACTCATCAGTTGAGTTCTCATTAAGTGACCAGTATGCACGGATAAGTTCTGATGCTCCGCCGTCACCGATATCAAGGTCTGTGAGGTCATTGGAGAGCATCTCATAGTAAATCTTGGAAAGACCGTTGAGGTAAGCGGCTTCCTGGTTGCCATATGCGCTGTCGGCGGTAACGTCCTGGGGATTCAGCGGAAGCTGATCCAGGTCCTTGAGGCAGGCAGTGGCAAGCAGGGAGACAGCCACTGAAACGACAAACAGTTTAATATATTTTTTCATGGCTCTCAAGTATTAGAAGTTAAGGTTGGCACGGAGTGAGAAGGTGCGGGGCCTGGGCCACATTGAGCCGTCTATGCCGCCGATCTCAGGATCCAGACCGGAGTAACCGGTGATTACAAACACGTTCTGGACACTCAGACCCAGACGGAGGTTGGCGTTCTTCCAATTGCCCAGTTTTCCAAAGGTGTAACCCAGGTTGATGTCGTCCAGGCGGAAGAAAGAAGCATTCTCAAGGAAGTAGTCGGATGCGTACTGCTCATTGGTGTTGACACCGGTGAAGCCAGTCTCACGGACTGCACGCATGTAGTTGGAAATGTTGATGTTGGAGAATGTCTGGTTGGTGGTGGAGTTACCAGCGCGGACATTGTTGTATACCCAGTTACCAACGCTGCCGTGACCGTTGAAACCGAAGTCCCAGCTCTTGTAGCTGAACTTGAGGTTAAGGCCGTAGAAGAAGTCAGGGGTAGGGCTCTTGCCGGTCATGTATTTATCTGCGGCGTCAATCTGACCGTTATTGTTACGGTCTACCAGTGCGCCCTGAACGGGCCTGCCGTTTTCGTCGTAGATCTGCTGATAGGTGTAGAAGGTGAACGGGGTATATCCTACCATGTGACGCTGGATGGTATTACCGGTACCACCGGAAATGCCGCCGGTCTCAATGTAGTAGGAATCATTTCCATAGTTTGCCAGCTTGATGAACTGGGTGTGCTGGAAAGTGCCGTTGAAGCCAACGCTCAGGGACATATCCTTGGTCTCGATGGGAATTGTGTTGATGGAGAATTCAACACCGTGGTTCTCCATGGAGCCGATATTGGTGAGAAGGCGGTTACCAAAGTTTGCGCCCATAGGGGTGGCAACCCAGTTAAGGAGGTCATCGGTCTGGCGATAGTAAACATCCAGGGTACCGGTGATGCGGTCTCCAAGCACGCCGTAGTCAACACCTACATTGTAAGTAGTGGTGGTTTCCCACTTGATGTCGGGGTCATAGGAACCGGGAGTTACATAATCCAGATAACCGGCGTCACCCATGTTGTAGCGCTGATAAGGGTTATTGGAGAAATAGTAGCTGGCAAGGTAAGGATAGTTGCCGCCGATTTCCTGCTGACCGGTCTGGCCCCAGCTGAGACGGAGCTTGAGCTGTGAGAGAGGTTCAACGCCCTTCAGGAAATTCTCTTCCTTGGCATTCCATGCGAAAGCTGCGGAAGGGAAGATACCTGCCCTGTTCTTCTTGGCGAAGCGGGATGACATATCGTCACGGAGAGTGAATGTGAACAGGTACTTGCCCATGAGGGAGTAGTTCACACGGCCGTAGAAGGAGATGAGAACGTTCTGTGACTTGTTGGGGAGGTAACGGCTGTCAATGGTTTCACCGTCATTGAGCTTTGCCTCGTTGGCGCCGTGTGAAACACCGTCATAGTTGGTGCCCTCATTGAAGTAGGAGATGTCACGGTCCTCGTAGTATGACTTCTGGTAGGAGTAACCTGCCATGGCGTCAATGTGATGTACGCCGATTTCCTTATTGTAGTTTGCGTAAGCCTCGAATACCTGGCTGGAGCGAACGTGCATCCACCTGGTGAACTGGCCAAGACCACGGTTTTCAGTATCCTTGATGGCGTTGAAGGATCCGGGCATTGCGCCAATGGAGTCACCGCCGGAATAGGAGTAGTCCATACCCATGTTCACGTTGAGACGGAGGTCTTCAAAGCCGTGTATCTTGTAGTCTACCTGGAAGTTTCCGATGAAACGGCCCACCTGACCGGTGTTGTTGCGGTCATAGAGCGTGCTCAGAGGGTTCTCGGGAGCAAGGTTTGCGGGGGTGAAATCCTTACCGGCACCGGAGCCGTAGTTGAAGTAACCGTTACAGGTTGTGTAATCCACTGTGCCGTCTTCATTATAGAAATATGCGGGCTTGGTGGGATCGAAGAAAGCTGCAGTACCAACTGCACCGCCGTCGGCCCAGCGCTGGCGGGTGTACACACCCTTTGCGTTGGCGTTGATAGTGAGGTGCTTGTCAAGGAACTGGGGATTCAGGCTGATATCAATGTTTGCCTTGTCATACTTGGAAGTCTGGAGAGTACCCTGCTGGCCGGTGTAACCAATTGATACACGGTAAGGGAACATGTTCTTCAGGTTTCCGTATACGCTGATGTTATGCTCATGGGAGATGGCGGTACGGAAGATGAGCTTGTTCCAGTCTGTGTTGTTGGCGGCAATGTAGCGGGCGTTTCCGTTCTCATCTACGGGATAGGTGCCTGTTTCAGGGTCTATCTGGAGAGTGAGTTTCTCAAGGACGGCGTCTCCGGTAACGGTACCGGGACGGTAAACGCTGGTAATGTAGTCTACATACTCCTGGCCACTCATCACGTTGAGCTTGGAAGAGTTCATCTGGACGCTCATGCTGCCGTTGTAAGAAACCTGTACGCGGTTGCCGGTACCTTTCTTGGTGGTAATCATGATAACGCCGTTGGATGCGCGGGAACCGTAGATAGCGGCCGATGATGCATCCTTGAGAACGGTGAAGCTCTCAATGTCGTTGGGGTTGATGGTTTCCAGAGGGTTGGACATACCTTCACCTGCGCCTTCTGCAATAGGAACACCGTCAATAACAACCAGAGGGTTGTTGGAGGCGTTCAGGGATGCGGCGCCACGGATACGGATGGTGCTGCCGGAACCAGGCTCACCGGAGCCGGGAACAACCTGCAGACCTGCAACCTTACCCTTGAGCATGTCCTGGGTGGAAACAATTGCACCACGGTTGATTTCTTCATTTTTGATAGCCGTTACGGAACCCGTCATATCACTCTTCCTAACGGTACCGTA
>JAFZML010000086.1 GCA_017553255.1 Bacteroidales bacterium
AAGGAATGCAGGGCGGAAGCACGCCTCATCCGCGCCTACGCCTACTTCAACCTGGTGCGCCTGTTCGGCAGCGTCCCCCTCATAGACAGGACAATGGACTCCGGGGAGCTCTCATCAATGGAGGTGAGCTCGGTCCCGGACTTGTACCAGTTTATCTACGCGGACCTTGACGCCGGTATCGCAGACCTCCCGGAATCCTACATAGATATGCCCGGAAGGTACACAAAGTACACTGCTATGGCCCTCAAGGCCAAGGTTGCCCTCTACAACAAGGACTGGAGTGAGGCAGCGAAGCAGGCCGATGCCATCATTGCTTCCGGAAAATTCTCCCTTATGCCAAAGTTCCGCGACGCCTTCAGCGTGGAGCATGAAAACGGCCCGGAATCCCTTATGGAAATCCAGAGCTCCGATATGGGACAGGTTTCAGGCGCAATGCCCATCTGCTACTACGGCTTCATCCAGGGGCCCCGCAACGGGGATGAGCCTCTCCAGGGCTGGGGCTACAAGGTTCCAAGCCAGGCGCTCATAGACTTTCTGGACAGCCGCCATGACGATATCCGCAAGGCCACAACCCTTCTTCCGCGCGGCGGCACCACCCCTGAAGGAGACACCATCTCAGAAAAATGCGCCAATCCTTACTACAACGGCAAGGTTTACGTGCCTTCCCGCTACAGCACACGCTCCTTCAACGCATACGCGCTGGATCACAACATGCGCATAATCCGTTACGCGGAGGTGCTCCTCATCTATGCCGAGGCAATGGCAAACGGCGCAACCATCACCGCCACTTCAGGTTACACGGCCGATATGGCCCTCAACGAGGTCCGCGCCCGTGCGGGACTGGGAGCAGTTTCGGCCACCCTTGACAATATCTACGACGAGCGCCGCGCAGAGCTTGCCCTTGAGGAGAACCGCTTCTTTGACCTGGTGCGCTGGGGCAAGGCCGCTGAGGTCCTGGGGCCTCTTGGCTTCACCGCCGGAAAGAACGAGGTTTTCCCCATTCCTGCCACTCAGCGCCAGCTTAACAGTAATCTTCCGCAGAATCCCGGATACGACTTATAACCATTAACCAATATTTATCATGAAAAAAGTACTTACTTTAGCAGCAATGCTTGCGCTGGTGCTCTTTGGCTTCAGCTGCACAAAACCTAATGCCGACAGGACAGACACCAAGCCGGCCGATGAAACCCCCGGTGACAACGGCGGCAACAACGGCGGAGAAAACGGAGACGGCGGTGAGGAAACTCCTCCGGAACCGGAAGGCCCCAAGGTGAAAACCTGCGACGAAAACCTTGTACTGTGGATTTCATTCGACAACGACAACCTTATTGAAAAGGGTGAAGGCCTCACTTTCAAGGAAAATAAGGGCGAAGCCGCAATCAAGACCGGTTTCATTGGAAAAGGCTGGACCAACAACGCCAAGATCAATACGTCGGCGGCCTATTCAAAGTTTGACGTGGCCAAGGACAATCTTTTCAAGAAACTGGAAAGCATGACATTTACCGTATGGGTGAATAACAACAAGGACTATTTCAAGGGCGGCATTGTCTCCCTCAACGGCGGCAGAAACGGTTCAAATCCCCACGACTTCCCGGCTTTCAACGTGTATATGGACAACAACAACCCCGTTACCATCGACGATCAGAAGATTCCCGCCCAGCAGATTAACGGCCGCTTCATTTTCCATGACGCTGCCGGCGCCGAGCAAAATTGCTGGCTTGATACCAACGATCCCGCATTCGCCATCTACGGAGACTGGTTCCAGCTTGCAGTTACTTATGAACTCAACACCCAGAAGCCTGTTGATCCTGAGAATCCCGACGGAGATAAGAAGACCTGCGCAACGGTTATGCTGTATGCAAACGGCCTGCATGTAGCAGAGCGTGCATTTGACGCCAACATCGCCTTCAACAACCTTGTGACAGAATTCTGCAACGCTTTTTATGTGGGTGCATGGTCAACCTACGTTGAAGGAGATTCCACTCAGAGCTGGCAGAGCTACTGGGCCGGTTCCCTTGACGAGATCCGTATGTACAACAAGGCTCTCAGCGCCGATGAAATCAAGGAACTCTATAAGGAAGAGGTCAACATCAATCTTGAACAGGAATAGTTGAAACGCATTCTTTTACTGGCGGCATTTATGGCCGCCGTCTGCTGCAGTCAGATTCCTCCGGCGGATACTTCGTCGGAGGAAACTCCTGCGGAAGAAACGCCCTCAGGGCCCCTTCCCAAGGCCCTGGTGGTAGGGGCAAGCGTGGATGGGATTTCGGTCAAGGAAAAGGGAACTCTGGATAAGGTTTCCCTCACTCCGTCAATCGCCCTGGAGTTTTCAAGGGATGTCAGTGCCGATGAAAAGTCCCTTTCACGGATAGATTTTTCCGGCGGGGACCTCAGCGTGTCAAAGGACCCTTCCAATTCCACGGTGCTGGTGTTCAGGCCCGTAGAACCCCTG
>JAFZML010000087.1 GCA_017553255.1 Bacteroidales bacterium
AAAACATCATATTATGGCAAACAAAGGTCAAATTGGAGTAACCACGGAAAACATTTTCCCGGTAATCAAACAGTTTTTGTACAGTGACCATGAGATTTTCCTGAGGGAACTTGTGGCAAACGCCGTAGACGCAACCCAGAAGATGAAAGCCCTTGCGGCTTCCGGAGACTGTAAGGAAGAGCTTGGGGACCTCAAGGTCTTCGTTGAGCTGGATCCAGATGCCAAAACCCTCAAGATTGTTGATAACGGTATTGGCATGACGGAGGAGGAGGTAGACAAGTATATCAACCAGATAGCTTTTTCATCGGCCGGAGAATTCCTTGAGAAGTACAAGGACCAGATACAGAACATCATCGGCCACTTCGGCCTTGGTTTCTACAGCGCCTTCATGGTGTCAAAGAAGGTCACAATTGAAACCCTTTCCTGGAAAGAGGGCGCAAAGGCCGTGAAATGGACCTGCGACGGCTCCCCGGAATATACAATGGAAGAGTGCAGCAAGGCCGATAGAGGCACTGTAATCACCCTCTACCTTGACGACGATTCAGCGGAGTACGCAGAGAAATCCCGCATTGAAGCCCTCCTGGGCAAATACTGCAAGTTCATGCCCGTTCCCATTGTGTTTGGAAAGGAGCAGGAGTGGAAGGACGGAAAGTATGTGGATACAGACAAGGATAAGGTCATCAACAGCGTAGAGCCCCTCTGGACAAAGGCTCCATCAGAGCTTAAGGACGAGGATTACCTTGGCTTCTACCGCACCCTGTTCCCCATGAACGAGGAACCCCTGTTCTGGATTCACCTCAACGTAGACTATCCCTTCAACCTCACCGGTATCCTTTACTTCCCCAAACTGAAGGACCGCGTTGCAGTGGAGCGCAACAAGATTTCACTCTATTGCAACCAGATGTTCGTGACAGACCACGTGGACAACATTGTCCCGGACTTCCTCACTCTGCTTCACGGTGTCATAGACTCCCCGGATATCCCGCTGAACGTGAGCAGGAGCTATCTCCAGAGTGATGCCTCCGTCAAGAAGATTTCCACATACATCACAAAGAAGGTTGCAGACCGCCTGGAGAACATCTTCAAGGAGGAGCGTGCCCAGCTGGAAGAGAAGTGGGACAACCTGAAGCTCTTTATAGAATATGGTATGCTCTCAGATGAAAAGTTCTGTGAGCGCGCCCTCAAGTTTGCCCTCCTAAAGAACGTGGACGGCAAATATTTCAGCTTTGATGAGTACAAGGAGGCCGTGAAGGAGGCCCAGACGGATAAAGACAAGAAGCTGGTGTACCTCTATGCCACAAAGCCTCAGGACCAGTACGCCTTCATCCAGGCTGCAAAGGACAAAGGCTATGACGTCCTTCTCATGGACTGTGAGCTGGATGCCCACTACGTGAACCTCCTTGAGCAGAAGCTCACGGATACCCGCTTTGCCCGTGTGGACTCAGACGCCATAGAGAATCTCATCCCCAAGGAAGACAAAGTGAAGCTGGAAATGAAGGAAGATGAGCGCTATGACCTTGAGAACATGTTCAAGGCAGTCCTTCCCGAAGGCCCGGATTACTTTGTGCAGGGAGACAACCTTGGCGCAGATGCCGCCCCCGTTCTCATCACCCAGAACGAATTCATGCGCCGTTACCGTGAAATGAGCGCCCTTGGCGGCGGTATGAACTTCTACGGCAATATGCCTGAAAGCTACAACATCACAGTTAACATGGAGAATCCTCTTGTGGCTCAGATCTGGGCCGCCAAGCAGGCCGATGTCAAGCCCCAGGCCGAACTTCCCGCCGAAGCCCCCTCAGATGCTTCAGAGGAAGAACAGACCAAGGCCCGCGAAGCCAGGGATGCCGTCCGCAAGGCCCACAGGGCCGATGTAGAGGCCTTTGCTTCGGCCAATGAGCTCCTGCACCAGATTGCAGACCTTGCACTCCTGTCCAACGGCATGCTGAAAGGCAAAGCCCTGAGCGATTTCATTGCCCGCAGCTTC
>JAFZML010000088.1 GCA_017553255.1 Bacteroidales bacterium
AGATGGCTGGACGCGTCAGGAGATACGCCGCAAACTGAACCTGAAGCCGGAGCAGAAACTCTTTTTCACCTGCATCAAGTACAGCGCCCCGGAGCCCGTGTTCCCGGAGGCGGATCCCCGTTACACATACTCCAGCAAGGTGGTCCTGGTTTCAGGAATTGCCAACAACGCTCCGCTCAGGAGTTATCTTTCAGACACCTACAAGATTGTCCGGCGCCTGGATTACCCGGACCATCACCGTTATTCAAAGGGGGATGTCCGTGCCATGGCCGCCGCGGTGAAGGAGCACCCCACGGCCTGCGTCATGACCACGGAAAAAGACGCCCAGCGCCTCCGTGAAGCCAAGGCCGTGCCGGATTCCCTCAAGCAGCGCCTTTTCTACCTCCCCATAGAGGCCGCCTTTGTGTCAGAAGATGATGAGAAGGCCTTTGTGGAAGTTCTGGATGCGATATAGTGCTGATTATTAGAGAGTTAACGGTATAGCGGTGCACCTGAGGGTGCACCGCTATACCGTTAATATCCTCAGTGTTAATCAGTTGCGAATTTGAAGAAGGCGTCAATGTCGGCCTTTTTCTGGAGGCGGACTATGTAGCAGTTGTCTCCAAGGTCATCGGAGAGGGCGTAGGGGACACGGCTTGCCATGCATACGTCCTGGCCGTACTTGTCCAGGATGTCCTGATGGGAATGCTTGTACTGATGGTTGTCACGGCGGCCCACGTAGCCTATGTAGCTGCTTTCTCCAAGGGGTTTACGGGATTCGTCAAAGGCAACCATATCGGCCCATATCTGGTAAACGTCCGTGTTGTGGGCAAAGTTCATCATATCAGGGGTGTAGCCTCCCGGCGGGCGCATGTTCACTTCCAGACCCACGTAGTCTCCCTTCTTGCCGAGGCCTTCACGGTCACGGTCCAGCTGGAAGAACTCAAGGTGGACGTAGCGGCTCTTGATGCCAAAGGCGTTCACCGTACGGCGGCCAATATCTGAGAGCTTTGCGGGAACGGTTTTGTTGGTCCAGTAGCAGCAATCAAGATTGCCGTGGACAATCTCCATAACGGGTGTGGGGAACACTGTATTGTTCTCGAAGATGGCTTCTCCCTTTGAGTTGAAAATGGCGTCATAGCTAACCAGAAGGCCGGTTATGAACTCCTCAATCACATAGTAGCCCATATCCTTGGCGTGATGCTCCAGCCACTGTTCAAGGTCGGCCGCACTGCACATTTTGGTGGTGCCGCCTGCGCCCATGCCGTTGTCCGGTTTTGCAATGACGGGATAGCCGGTCTTCTTCACAAACGCCCTGATTTTGGCAGGTCCTTCGGCCCCTTTTATCTGACGGGCAGTGGGGATGCCGCCAAGGGCGTAGTACTTTTTCATCTCGGACTTATTCTTGATGGCGGCAATGTGGTCCGTCTTGATGCCGGTGGTCACGTTGAAGTCTGTCCTGAGGCGGGCGTCCTGCTCCAGCCACCATTCATTGTTGGACTCTATCCAGTCTATCTTTCCCCACTTGTGGGCAAACCACGCCACTGCGCGGTACATTTCCCCGTAGTCCTCAAGGTTCCGGACCATGTAGTAGTCCGAGATGCTTTGTTTGAGTTCCCAGGAGAGGTTCTCATACGGTTGGTCGGCAATGGCAAGGACATTGATTCCGTTGGCCTTGGCCCCGGCGCAGAAATGCCAGTAGGTGTCCGGGAAATGGGGGGAGATGAATATGAGGTTCATAAAAGAGTATGTTTTGTTTTCTTCTGATACGCGGCGCATTGCACCACGGGTTATTTCAAAGGCCTCACCGTAGAGGGTGCTTCGGCCATTTTCAACTTTAACGTATCCGCCGTCACGGAAAGTGTAGAAACGGTGCCCCCAGCTGTCCGGGAAGGCTATGTCTTCAAACAGCCTCAGGCCGTCTACGGTAGCGTACCTTACCTGCTCCATGTGCGGGATGAGCTGGATATCAGTAAGGCCGAGGCCCCTGAGCCATCGCTTGTAGGTAGGGTCTACGGCCTCTCCTGGCATCTCCGGGTGGGAATACACCAGATCCGCGCAGTTCATGCTTCCGGCGCTGCAGCCCATAATAACTCCGTCAAAGCCTTTCAGGAGTTCCTTAAGGCCGATTTCATGGATGAAGCGGTTCTGTGTTGGAACATGCCCGCCGCACATCACAATCCAGTGGGCCCAGGCTACCAGCTCTGCCGTTTTGGAGGCGTTGCTGCGGTCCAGCATCACAATGCGCTCCGTCTCAATTCCGGAGCGGTGGATGCAGAGGCTCATTCCCTTCTCCACGGAATCCGTGAAGCCTTTGTCGTCCGGGGCAGCGCTTATAAGGAGCACGTGGGGCTTCCGGCCGGGCCCGGTGACGCGGGCGAGGGATGCCTTGACATCGGCCAAAAAACCGTTGTCTTCGGTAAAATGATCCTCTCCAAAACGTGTGGGGCTGCCCGTAAGGTATAAAACCATATCACAAAGATAGTAAAAAAAGCGCACAGCGCCCCGTGGAGGTAAGTGATTGATACTGAATCAAATATGCAAAAACGTCTACCTGATTTCGGGTAGACGTTTTTGCATAAGTGGCTGATTATGAGCGTCTTAGCTCCACGGGCTAAAGGGGCGGCAAAAAAGCGTTTGAGTTTAATGAGAAAATAGCTATCTTTGTAGATATGAGTAACACTAGCGGAAAAATAGCCCAGGTGGTAGGACCTGTA
>JAFZML010000089.1 GCA_017553255.1 Bacteroidales bacterium
CCCGCGGATCGACATTCCCTTCGAATTCTATTTCGGCCCCAACGACTATAAGGGCCTCAAGGCCTACGACCACGCCTACGAGAAGGTGATTCCGCTGGGTGGCCGGATCGTCGGCCTGATCACCAAGTGGGTCATCATCCCGCTGTTTGACTGGCTGCACAAGGGCATCTCCAACTTCGGCATCATAATCCTTCTCATGACAATCTTCATCAAGATTGTGGTGCTGCCGTTCGCCTACAAGAGCTATTCTTCAAGCGCCAAGATGCAGGCCCTGAAGCCCTTCATGGACAAGATCAACGCCAAGTATCCCAAGCAGGAAGACGCCATGAAAAAGCAGCAGGAGACAATGGACCTTTACAAGAAGGCCGGCGTTTCTCCTATGGGAGGCTGCCTCCCCATGCTGCTCCAGATGCCCATCCTGTGGGCCATGTTCCGCTTCTTCCCGGCTTCCATAGAGCTTAGGCAGCAGCCTTTCCTGTGGGCCCAGGACCTTAGCGCCTATGACGACGTAATCCACTGGAGCACCAGCATCTTTGGAATGGATCATATTTCCCTGTTTGCCCTCCTTATGGCCGTTTCCATGTTCTTCTACTCCAAGATCATGCAAACCCAGACGGCTGCAGGCAATGATCCCAACGCCAAGATGATGCAGGCAATGAGCCTCTATATGATGCCCATCATGATGTTCTTCATCTGTAACAACCTCTCATCTGGTCTTAGCTACTATTACCTCCTGAGCAACCTTATCACCATGCTTGAGACCTGGATCATCAAGAAGTGGTTTGTGAAACCGGAGGCCGTTATTGCCAAGGTGGAGGCTGCCCAGAAGGAGGGGAAGCCCGCTCCCAAGAGCAAGTGGCAGCAGCGTCTTGAAGAGGCCCAGAAGATGCAGCGTGAGATGGAGAAAAACAAGAAGCGCAAGTAATGAAAAAGTTCTTTGCACTGGTGGCCGTGATGGTGGCCGTGATGCCGCTGAACGCCCAGCGCAGAGATTCCGTCTACACTGCCTCTGAGCAGTTTAAAGTGACCAAACTCATAGCCCCCGTGACCCTTATGGGCGTGGGGGCTGTTTGTGCTCTTACGCCGGCCATCCATACCAGCATGGATTACAGTGTCCGTGACTGGGCTCTTTCCAATAACGGCGGCGTAACATACGTACCCCTTCTGGAATGCCCGGAAACCTGGATGCAGTTTGCCCCTGCCGCAGCATACGGCATTGCAGCCCTTTGCGGGGCGGGGAAGCACAGCCTCTTTGAGCAGCTCCTGGTTGGCGTTACGGCCTATGGATTGATGTTTGGCGGCACTCAGGCCGTGAAGTACATTGTGAACAATCCCCGGCCCAACGAAAGTCCCCGTTCTTTCCTCTCCGGCCACACAGCCACGGCCTTTATGGGAGCAGAGCTTGTACGCCTGGAATACGGCATCTGGTGGGGCCTGGCGGCGTATTCTGTTGCTACGGCCACGGCTTTTCTCCGCATTTGGAACAACTGGCATTGGGCCTCAGATGTAATTGCCGGCGCCGGTCTTGGCATTCTCAGCGCCCATGCCGCGTATTGGCTCCTTCCCCTTGAAAGGAAGCTCTTCCACATGGACTCAAAGCTCTCTGGCGCTTCTCACTACCAGTGGCAGGCCACGCCTTTTGTGGCATCTACGCCCGCAGGCGCCAGTTATGGATTAACAATGAGCGTGAGATGGTAGCCACAGCACTTGAATCCCTCCGCGCCGCTCTGCCCTCCGGGGTAGAGCTTGTTGCCGTGTCCAAGTTCCATCCGGTTTCCCGCCTCATGGAAGCCTATAACGCCGGTCAGCGCATTTTTGCCGAAAGCCGCCCCCAGGAACTCGCCTCAAAAGTTCCCCTCATGCCGCAGGATGTCCAGTGGCATTTTATCGGCCATCTCCAAACCAACAAGTTGAAGTTGGTGTTGCCCTATGTGTCTCTGGTCCAGTCCGTTGATTCTTTTCATCTGCTTCAGGCCATCAACGCCTGGGGCATATCCAACGGCCGCGTAGTTGACGTCCTCCTTGAACTCCACCTTGGCGCAGAAGAAACCAAACAAGGTTTCACGGAGGATGAGATCAGGGCTGTGCCTGCCGGACTGTCAGGCGTACGCATCCGTGGACTTATGGGTATGGCAACAAACACGGATGATATGGCAGTGGTAGAAAAGGACTTTGAACGTATTGAGAGGCTGTTTTTGGAACTAAAGGCTACGAATCTGTCAATCACTGAGCTTTCAATCGGTATGTCCGGTGACTGGCCTGTTGCAGTGAGGCATCACGCCACTATGGTCCGTATCGGCACAGATATCTTCGGCCCCCGCGAATACTAGCCTGGCGCGTAACCTGCTCATTATCAATGAGATATAACAAATCGGGTGCACCGTGAAGTGCACCCGATTTTGTGGAAGTAGCTGTTTATCAATCACTTACCCGCCAGCGGGGGAAGAGGCTAATGCGCCATGATTGCGCCCACCAAACCCAGAATTGCGTAGAACTCAGGAAGGGCGGCGTAGATGAGGGTGTTGGTGAAGACGTCGTGACCCTGGGATACGCCCACAATGCCGTTGGCGCATACCTGGCCCTGACGGATACCGGAAATCATGCAGGCAAGGCCAACTGAAAGGCCGATTCCAAAGCACAGGGCGCCGGTGATGGTGCCGCTGGTGAACTTGCCAAGCATGATGAAGAAGGCCACGAAGCCATAGATACCCTGGGTAGCGGGAAGTGCGGAGAGCACCATGAAGCTACCGGAAGCCTCGGGTTTACGTTTGAGTGCACCTTCCGCGGCGTTGCCGGCGATTGTGGTGCCGTAGGATGAACCGATGCCTGCCAGAGCAAGGACCAGGCCCAGTCCGAGATAACCAAGAATTTGTTCCATAATGTTGTTATTATTTGTTTATTGTTTCTTCAAAGGGTTATAGGTGCGGCCGGTGGCCTCGTAGCCGGAATTCTTGAAGAATTCCAGGAAGTTGAGACGCAGGGGGTGCACAAAAGCTCCAAGTGCGGCCATGGCAATATTCAGCGTGTGGCCGATAAGGATCAGTATCACGAACGGAATCCACAGGATGGCGTTTGAACCGTCTCCAAGGACCATCAGACCCATGTCGTTGAAGGCCATGCCAAGCATGCTGCCGGCAAGTCCAAGGGCGTAGAGCCTGAGGTAACTCAGGACGTCTCCAAGGATGCCCGTAGCAGTGTTGTAGGTATTCCAGAGGCCTATTCCCACATTTGCCAGCTTGTTCCGTTTGGGATCATTGAACACAAAGATTCCAAGGGCCGACACCACGCCAATCACAATGATTATCAACTTGGTGAGCTCTGAGGAGAGTACTCCTGCAAGGGCAAAGGCCCCAACGATTACGCCGCCCACAATGAGAAGCGTCCATCCAAGGGTGCCAAGCGAAGCTGCTACCCCGTGGACTCTCACAGACTGGATGGCCTTCACCGTCATGGCAAGGCAAAGGTGAACCACACCCACGGCTATTGAAAGCACCATTCCTCCGGCATATCCTGCAATTTCGTTGGGTAGGAAAATGCCCTGAATGGGCTCAAACACCTTCCAGGTGGCTATGTCCATGGAGAAGAAAGTGTGGAGGAAGAACCCAACCACAACCGTTGCAATTCCAAGGATTACAACAAGGGGAGAGATGCCCTTGAAACTTTCCACCTTCTTAAGAGCAAGGCCAACGAGTATAAGCACAAGTCCGTATCCGGCGTCTCCCATGCACAGGGCAAAGAAGAGCATGAAGAATATGGAAATGAAGGGAGTGGGGTCAAAACCGTCATAGCCGGGGCGGCCGTACATGTCTGTAAACAGCTCAAACTGCTTTACAAACCAGTTGTTGCTTAGGGAGATAGGGGGATTGTCCTCTACCTTCGCTTCCTCCTTGATATAGAGGAATCCGGTTTGGTCCAGTTTGGCCGATACCTCCTCATCTTTCTCCGTGGGAGCGTATCCCACAAGGGTGACAAGGGTGTCTTCGGCGGCGGGGATGGCCGTGCAGCCGGCAAGGTATTTGTCCAGCTCAGAGTAATACTGGGCCTTCTTTTCCAGGAGCTCAGGAATCCTTTCCTTTGCACTGGCTATGCGCCTGAGAACGTGTGAATAATGCTTCTCACGGTCTTTCAGTTCCTTCTTAAGTTGGTCGGTGTTCCGGGTGGGGAGGGGAATCTCTCCGGGGAGAGTGTCTTCTCCGGCCACTATAAACCATACTGTGGATTTACCCCGGCTTATTACAAAGAGGGGATAATCACTGGCCTTGATGGCTTTGAACTGCTTTGTGGGAAGGGAATGGAAATGGATGGGAACTCCGGCCTCTTTCAGCTTTTCAAGGATTACAGGGTCAAAGTGGCCCCATACCTTGAGCTGTTGAATCTGCTTCCGGATATTATCCATGGCCACGGCATCGTCGGAGTAGCGCATGAGCATTCCGCCTGCAAGGCGTTCTATGTCTCCGTCTATGAACTCCGGCTCTGTGCCTTCCGGGACCGTGGCCTTCTCAAGACCCTTGATGAGGCCGTCCACAAGTTCAATCTTTGCTACAATTTCCCTGGAATGGTCATCTACCGGCTTCAGGCTGCGGGTGATATCCATAAGGCCCGTTTCCTGAAGGGTATCCATCAGGGAATCCTGCATCCCGTTAAGGAGGATGAAGGAATATTTGGTCATGGGAGCTATCATAGCTGTGAGGCCTCCTCTTCCTCCTCCGCGTGTCTGGATTTAACTATCTTGGAAGATGCCTTGGAAAGGTTTTCTTCATCTTCCATATACCGTTTGATCTTACGGATTGCTTCCTGGTAGCCGGGAATCTGGACTTTCTCATAGAGGTTCACCTTCTGGGTGGTCTTCTTGCGGTTGTAGTCCAGGATGCGGGCCTTCTCAAGGTAAACCTCGCTCTCTATGCCAAGGCGGCTCAGTTCCTTGAGGATCCTTACGCCATCGGCATACCAGGCAGGCTTTACAAAAGCGTTGAAAGGCTTTATCTCATAGTGAATCTCTCCAAGGGCAGGGGTTTTTACGCCCGCCACCTTCTTGGTATAGAGGTCCACGTCCTTGATGGCTATGAGACCGGGCTCAAACTCATTCCAGAGGGCTGCAAGGTAGTCGTAGTCCTTAAGCGCCTTTTCCAGGCTTTCAACCAGTTTTGAGCTCTCGTCCTTGGCCTTGCGAACTTCAAGCCTAAGGGCGCTCTCCTTGTTCTGAAGCGTAGGGAGAGCCCTCTGACGGACTTTCAGCTGCTTGCCCAGTTCCGTAAGTGACGTTTTATTATATTGGAATTTAATTGCCATAAATTATGAGATACACTCGGCCCAAAGGGCCTCGGTATGACAGTTAGGATTTCCAGTATTTATCTATCAGTGCCTGTTTGATACCGGTTTCTGCGGGGGAGAAGTACTTTGCAAAGAGCTTCCAGGCAGTGTCCAGCATCTCAGTTATGGAAATGTTTACGTCAATTGCAAGGAGTTCACGGGCGTAATCCTTGGCGTATGCAAGGCAGCGGTGATCATAGTCACTGAGGTCAAAACCGTTCTCCAGCTTGGTCTTGGCGTTCTGGGCATCGGCATAAAGACGCACGGAGGCGTTCATCACCTGGGAGTGGTCCTCCCTGGTTTTCTTGCCCTGAACCAGCTGCTTCAGACGTGAAAGGCTGCGGAAAGGATCAATGATAACCTTGCCGGTATCTGAATCGGCCCTAAGGAACAGCTGACCCTCGGTGATATAACCGGTGTTGTCCGGGATGGCGTGGGTAATGTCTCCGTCGTTGAGGGTGGTAACCGCTATGATGGTGATGGATCCCTCCGTAGGAAGCTGCACGGCCTTCTCATAGATCTTTGCAAGGTCACTGTAGAGGGAACCCGGCATTGAGTCCTTGGATGGAATCTGGTCCATACGGTTACTCACAATGGAAAGGGCATCGGCATAAAGTGTCATGTCCGTTAGGAGCACCAGCACTTTCTCATTCTTGTCCACTGCAAAGTATTCTGCGGCGGTGAGGGCCATATCCGGCACCAGGAGGCGCTCCACAGGGGGATTCTCCGTTGTGTTGATGAAGCAGATAATCTTGTCAAGGGCGCCGGCCTGCTCAAAGCGATGACGGAAGAACAGGTAGTCGTCGTTGGTAAGACCCATGCCGCCAAGGATGATCTTGTCTACGTCGGCGCGGATTGCAACGTCTGCCATAACCTGGTTGTAAGGCTGGTCAGGGTCTGCGAAGAAAGGAATCTTCTGGCCGGAGACAAGGGTATTGTTGAGGTCTATGCCTGCAATGCCCGTAGGGATGAGCTGGGAAGGCTGACGGCGCTTGTAAGGGTTCACCGAAGGGCCGCCAATCTGGCGTTCTTCGCCTTCAATCTCAGGGCCTCCGTCAATGGGATGACCGTAGGCGTCGAAGAACCTTCCTGAAAGCTGATCAGAAACCTTGAGGGTAGGGGGCTCTCCAAGGAAAGTTACCTCTGCGTTGGTGGGGATGCCTTCCGTGCCGGAGAAAACCTGCAGGGTGATGAGCTCTCCCTTGATGCGTACCACCTGGGCCAGGCGGCCGCCCACAACTGCCAGCTCGTCGTTGGAAACGCCTTTTGCACGGAGTGAAACCGTGGCCTTGGTAATGCCTTCCAGCTTGGTGTATATTTTTTGATATGCTTTGTTCATAAGGCTATGCAATCATTTTCTTAACGGAGTCATTGTAGGCCTTGAACTGCTCTGACTCATAGGCCGAGTAGTTCATCTGGCGAAGCTCGTTGATGAGTGTCTTGAAGAACTCACGGCACTTCTCAAAGTCTTCGAAGTCATAATCCCTGGCGCAGATTTCCAGAACAAGGTCCAGCATAAAGCGCTGACGCTCAAGCGGGCAAAGGGCGTCAATGGCGTCAAAGGCGTCCTGCTGCAGAATCACAAAGTCCACAAGTTCGCTCTTCCAGAAATTCACGTGGTAGCTCATGGGAACGCCGTCATCTCCAAGGATGTTGATTTGCTCACTGGCTTCCTTACCGCGGCGGATTATATTCTTGGCGGTGAGCACTTTATCCACCCAGCCTGGCTCAATTGTTTCATCCAGATACTGGCGAATTTCAGGGTAATCCAGATACTTGGAATAGGACTCCAGGGGACCTACGGCGGGGTAACGCTTCTGGTCTGCGCGGTTCTGCTCCAGTGCATAGAAGCAGCGGGCGGCCTTCTTGGTGCTTTCAGTGACGGGCTCCTTGAGGTTACCGCCGGCAGGGGATACTGTGCCGATAAATGTCACCGCTCCGGTCTCTCCGTTGTTCAGGACCACCATGCCCGCGCGGGCGTAGAAGTTGGAAATGATGGCCGACAGGTCCACGGGGAAGGCATCGGCCCCAGGAAGTTCCTCCATACGGTTACTCATCTCACGGAGGGCCTGTGCCCAGCGGGAAGTTGAATCGGCCAGCAGCAGGCACTTGAGACCCATGGCCCTGTAGTATTCGCAAATGGTCATTGCGGTGTAGACGGAGGCCTCACGGGCAGCAACAGGCATGTTGGAGGTGTTGCAGATGATGGTTGTACGCTCCATGAGGTGACGGCCGGTGTGAGGGTCTATGAGCTCCGGGAACTCAGTGAAGATTTCCACAACCTCGTTGGCACGCTCACCGCAGGCAGCCATCACAATTACATCGGCGTCTCCCTGCTTTGCAATTGCGTGCTGGAGAACGGTTTTACCGCAGCCGAAGGGCCCGGGAATGAAGCCCGTACCGCCTTCTGCAATGGGGTTGAGGGTATCTATCACGCGTACGCCCGTTTCCATAATCTTATTAGGGCGCGGCTTTTCCTTGTAACCCTTGATGGCAACCTTAACGGGCCATTTCTGGGTCATGGTAACGTCCACCTTCTCTCCGTCTTCATTACGAAGCACGGCAATTACGGTGTCTACGTTGTACTGGCCCGCCTCTTTTACGGATTCTACCGTATAGGTGCCATTGAAGCTGAAGGGAACCATAATCTTGTGGGGAAGCCAGCCTTCCTTCACCTCTCCAAGCCAATCGGCCGCAATAACGCTGTCTCCGGGCTTTGCAATGGGGGTGAAGTCCCAAAGTTTCTCACGGTTCAGGGGATCTGTGTATTCTCCTCTCTTAAGGAATACGCCGGTCATGGTGGTGAGGTCATTCTGCAGGCCGTCATAAGTGCTTGACAGAAGGCCGGGCCCCAGGGTTACTTCAAGCATCCTGCCCTCAAATTCAACGGAGTTGCCGCCCTTCAGGCCGCGGGTGCTCTCAAACACCTGCACGGATGCAAGGTTTCCGTTCACCTTGATAACCTCCGCCATGAGCTCAACACCTTCCGACGTTGTGATGTAGCAGATCTCGTTCTCTGAAACGGGGCCGTCTACCTCTACGGTAACAAGGTTACTGACGATTCCTCTAACAATACCTTTAGTTTTCATTTCATGAAATTCTATGTTTACGTTGCCCCCTCCCGAAACCCCTCCCCTCGGGGGAGGGACTTGAAAAGGTATTAACTTTATTAATCTATTTTTCTTTGTATTCTACTCCTTTAAAAGTGCCCCTGACCTCTTTTACAAGCTGACGGAACTTCTCCCGGCCTCTTTCTTCATCAAGTTCAAGCCAGCGGTCCACAATGTGGAGCTTGGCTACGTAGCACAGCACTGCGGTGATGTCAAAGTAGTGGAAGGTTCCAAGGGTGTCAATGACTTCCCAGGTGACGTCGTCAAGGGCCTGCTCCCTGTCTAGGAGGCTGGAAAGGGCAAGGGCGGTTTCTACCTTGTCCTTTTCACGGAATTCACCGCCGGTGAAGCGGTAGCCGTCAATGTCCAGGCCTTCATCCGTTTCACCGCCTTTGCCGTCCATGATATCAAGGCCGGCCTCACGGCCAAGGGCATTGTTGATGTAGCTCACCTTGGCGTTACGGAGGTTGAGGTCATAGCGGAAGTAGTCCCTGATGAACTTCACGGGATGGGAAAGAACCCTGGCATAGAAATCCGGATTCAAATTCTCCTCCTTGAATCCGTCCAGGAGAACGTCCAGCACCTCCGTATCCTTCTCACTGAGGTTTTCCTTTATTTCCTCTATCACGCCATCCCAGTTATGGCCTTCCTCATACTTGTAATCTGTGGTGAGGAAGGGGAGGGAGGCTACGATATACTCGAAATTACTCATACCTTATCCAAAGAGGATCTTCTTTGTGGCGGGACGCATATATTCCGCAATGAGGGACTTGAAGGAGTCTTCAGTGAGGCTGATGAAATAGCTGCCGTCCTTGGGGCCGATTGAGAAGCCTCCCGCAACCTTCTTTGAGAAGGATGCCTCCACGCCTTTGCCAACGGCCTTTGCAAGCTCTCCCTTCACAAAAGGCTCAAGCTCTTTCTGAAGCTTTTCCGGAAGGATGAGGGCAAGGTCCTGAGATTCCTCTGCGCTGAAACGCCCAGCCACTTCCATGATAACGCTCTTAAGGAAATCCGGCTCCTTGAGGGCGGCGCCGGCGGGCTCAGTGGCCTTGGCTATGATAAGGGATTCAATGTCTGCCTTTGTTGCCTGAAGGGCCTGGGCCGATGCAGTTTTCACATCACCTTCAACCCTTGTGCGGAGGTCATCGGCCTCCTTCTGGGCGCCGGCAATGATGGCCTGGGCCTCTTCATTAGCCTTTTTCAGTATGGCCTCTGCTTCTGCTTTAGCCTTGGAGAGAATGGCCTCTCCTTCTTCCTTTCCTTTTGAAAGACCCTCGTTGTAAAGTTTCTGGGTCAGTTCCTGGAGTTTATCCATATCTTTATAGTTGTTTTGTTGTATTCTAGTTTATTGCTCCTGCCGTTATGGAGGCAATGAGTGCTCTCAGCCTTGCCATGGAGCCGGTGTCCTTGGGATGGACGCGGTGGGCAAGGATTATGAGAATTGTCTGGGTATCAGGGTCTATCAGCACGGATGTTCCGGTATAGCCTGAATGCCCGCGAAGATTCTGGACCTCAAAGACGTCTCCGGACATATATGGAGCGCTGTAATAAGTGTCCCAGCCAAGGGAGCGGGCCACTTTAGGGTCATTATCGGAGGGAACTTCAAAGATTTTACGTACGGTTTCACGGCCTAGTATACGGTGCCCGTTCCACTGCCCTCCGTTAAGAAGGGCGCTGCAAAGCACCGCAATGTCCTCTACGTCTGAGAACATGCCTGCGTTGCCGGAATTCCCAAGCATAACCACGCGGGCGGTAGGGTCATGGACCTGGGCTTTGAGAAGAAGCGTGTCTCCTACGTATTCTGAAGGGGCGCAGAGTGCTGCCAGCTCCGGTTTTATGGGCTTTCCGTCCAGCGGAAAGAAGCAGGTGTGCTCAAGGCCAAGGACGTCAAAGACGTTTTCCTGGAGGTAATCACACAGCCGCTCTCCGGTTACACGCTCAAGGATATCCTGGAGCATAATGAAGTTGAGGCAGCTGTAAAGGACGTCTGTGCCGGGCTGGAAGTGACGCTCCGACGTTGTTGCTATATAATTAAACAGTGTATCCGGGGTTCCGGCGCCATAAAGCTCCACATATTTGGGAACGTCCCTCAGGAAGGGATCAAGGCCGGAAGAGTGGGTGAGAAGGTGCTGTACGCGTATTCTCTCACGCTTTTTGGTTTTAGGGTCCCTCCAGTCCTTGAAGCCGGGGATGTAATTGCTCACGGGATCCATTAGGCGGACCTGGCCCTTTTCCACAAGTTGCATTATGCCTATTGTAGTGCCAAGGCACTTTGTGAGGGACGCAAGGTCAAACATGGTGTCCAGCGTCATGGAATCCAGGCTTGGAAGCACGGCTTTGTAGCCGTATGCCTTCTCAAATACCATAGCGCCGTCTTTCACTATGCCCACAACCGCACCGGGGATAACACCGCCGTCAATGGCAACGTCAATCACGCTGTCTATCTTTTCCAGCTTGCGGGAATCCATTCCAACATCCTCAGGGGCTTTGTGGGGGAGTACAGGCTGGGTTTTGGGGCCGCATGCGGCAGCGCTAATGAGAAGGAGCGGTATGAGCCAGGGTGCTTTCATTATCCAAGGAAGCTGAGGAGGATACCAGCGGCCACTGCAGAGCCAATCACTCCGGCCACATTGGGCGCCATGGCGTGGGTGAGGAGGTGGTTGGAAGGATCTGCTTCCAGGCCAACGGTCTCAGATACGCGCGCGGCATCGGGTACGGCAGAAACGCCGGCATTGCCAATGAGCGGGTTTATTTTCTTGCCTTCCGGCAGGAACAGGTTCATGAATTTTGCGAAGCTCACCCCAAATGTGGTGGCAATCACAAACGACGCCAATCCAAGGCCGAAAATAAGCACTGAGCGGCCTGTGAGGAAGACATCGGCCTGGGTGGAAGCACCCACGGTAAGGCCGATTAAGGTTGTCACAACGTCAATGAGGGACCCACCGGCGGTTGCGGCAAGGCGCTTTGTTACGCCGCTTTCCTTCAGGAGGTTACCAAAGAACAGCATGCCAAGGAGCGGCAGGCCGCTGGGAACTATGAAGGCCGTGCAGATGAAGCCAATGATAGGGAACACAATTTTCTCCCTCTGGCTCACCTCACGGGGCTTTTTCATACGGATGAGACGCTCTTTCTTGGTGGTGAGAAGAAGCATAATTGGCTTCTGGATAACCGGCACCAGGGCCATGTAGGAGTATGCCGATACCGCAATTGCGCCCATAAGCTCCGGTGCAAGCTTGGAGCTGAGGAAGATGGCCGTGGGGCCGTCTGCGCCGCCGATAATGCCAATGGCACCGGCCTCGTTGGGAAGGAACCCAAAGAGGAGGGCCAGGAGATATGCCCCGAATATGCCCAGCTGGGCGGCCGCACCAATGAGGATGAGCCGTGGCTGGGAAATAAGGGCGCTGAAATCCGTCATGGCGCCAATTCCAAGGAAGATGAGCGGGGGATACCAGCCGTTACGCACGCCGTGGTACAGGATGTTCAGAACCGAGCCTTCCTCATAGATGCCAATCCTGAGGCCTGCGCCCGTTGCGGGGTCAAAGAACAGCGGGATGTTGCCCACTATCATACCAAACCCGATGGGCACCAGAAGCAGCGGCTCCCATTTCTTTACTATTCCCAGCGTAATGAACGTGAGGCCGATAAGGATCATCACCAGATGCTGCCATGTGCAGTTGGCGAATCCCGTGTACTGCCAGAATTGCTGGAGGCTGTCTACAACAGTATTCATTAGCCTATGGTTAC
>JAFZML010000090.1 GCA_017553255.1 Bacteroidales bacterium
CTCAAGGCCGTTCCCGGAACCCGTCCCATGAAGGACTTCGCCCTGCCCATGATAATCTGCAACATGGCCCTTGAGGTGGAACCCATCATAGAGGATAAGTCCCTCCTTGACAAAACCATAGAGGAGGCCCTGCATGAGGTGTTTGACGTGTTCTACCAGCCGGACCTTGGCGTCATGGTGGAAAACCTTGCCCCGGACGGCAGCCTTGTAGACTGCTTTGAAGGCCGCCGCGTGAATCCCGGCCATGACCTTGAAGCCCTCTGGTTCATGATGAACCTGGGCCTGAGGCTGAACCGCCAGGATATAATAGATAAAAGTATGGAAATTGCCCTCCGCGTAATAGACTACGGCTGGGATAAGGAGTACGGCGGAATTTTCTACTTCATGGACCGCAAGGGTTATCCCACCCAGGAACTTGAGTGGGACCAGAAACTCTGGTGGGTACACTTTGAGAGCGCCATCACCATGATAAAAGGCTACCAGCTCACAGGTAATGAAAAGGCCCTGGAGTGGTTCCTGAAGCTGGACAATTACCTCTGGAAGAACTTCCGTGACCCGGAATATCCGGAGTGGTTCGGTTATCTTAACCGCAGGGGAGAGGTTCTGCTTCCCCTAAAGGGCGGCAAATGGAAGGGCTGCTTCCACGTTCCCCGCGGGCTCTATCAAATTGGTACAATTTTACAGGAAATAGCAAACAAACAATAATCTATGAGAGGCTTTCTTAGACTGCTCATTGCCGTGGCGGCAGGGCTCCTGCTCACGGTCACGGCATTTGCCCAGGGAACTCTCCGCGGTAAGGTCACAGACCCTTCGGGGGAGGCCCTTCCCGGAGTCACCGTCATGGTGAAAGGCACTTCCCACGGCACCATCACCGGCGCAGACGGCTCATACTCCATGACTGCTTCCAAGGGAGACGTCATAGAGTTCTCCTGCCTTGGCCTTGCCACCCAGGAATTCAGTTTTGACGGCCGAACCCCCATCAACGTCCAGATGCAGGAAGACGCACTTTACCTTGAAGACGTTGTGGTTGTGGGTTACGGTACCGCCAAGAAGGAAACCCTTACGGCTGCAGTGTCGGCCATAAAGGGAGACGAACTCCTGAAGGCTCCCGCCACAAACGTGTCCCAGGTGCTTGCGGGTAAGCTTTCCGGTATCTCCTCAGTCCAGGAGTCCGGTGAGCCGGGCCTGGACCAGGCGTCGCTGCGCATCCGTGGCTCAGTATACGGCGTGGCATACGTTGTGGACGGTTTCCCCGTGGACAATATCAACGACATTGATCCCGCCGATATTGAGAGCGTTTCCGTGCTCAAGGACGGCGCTTCGGCCGCAGTGTACGGCCTCAAGGCCGCCGGCGGCGTTATTATCATCACCACCAAGAAGGGTGAGAAGGGAGATGCCCGTATCACTTACAACGGATCCGTGGGTGCCAGCATGAACGCCAATTTCCCGCGCTTCATGAACGGCCCCCAGTTTGCGTATTACTACAACCTGGCCCAGATGATGGACCAGATGGCAAGCGGCGCAATTGCATCCGAGGCGGAATATACGCCTTACTTTACACGTGCAAACGTTGAGGCAATGCTCAACGGGGATCCCACGGACGGCTGGGACAACGTAGACTATACCAAGCGCGTTTTCGGCACCGGCCTCACCACCAAGCACAATGTTACCGTGCAGGGCGGAAATGACAGAAACCGTTACTTTGTATCGGCCGGTTACCTTGGCCAGAAAGGTAATATTGAAGGCTACAACTACCGCAGGTACAATGTACGCGCAAACGTTGAATCCCGCATTGCCAAATACCTTGTGTTCAATTTGGGTATGAGCGGCGTTGTGGGAAGGCGTGAAACTCCGCGCTTCAATTCCGGCGGCTCAGACGGAGACGGCTATTATGAAGTTGGCTGGTTCTCCGTGGCGCACCAGGTAATTGGTATGTATCCTTTCCTCCCGGAAACCTATGACGGCTACTATACCGGCGCCATTGCTTCCAATCAGGTGTTCCCCAACAGCCCTCTGGCTGCCCTGAACCTTAGCGGCAACAAGAAAACCAACAGCTTCCAGGGTACCATCAATGCAGGTCTTACCTGGGAAATTCCATGGGTGAAGGGCCTGAGCCTCAAGGTGAACGGCTCATATGATTACCTCAATTCCTATAACAAGAACCTTGACACCACATACTATGTCATTGCCCGCGTGAGGGGAGATGACGGAGAGTGGGGCTGGAGCTCTCCAATGGTAGACGTCAACGGAGCCGCTTCCGGGAACAAGGTTGGTGAGGGTACTTACTACGCCCAGTCCATCACCGGACAGGCTTCCATAAGCTATGTGAACAGTTTCGGCAAGCACAATTTGGATATTCTGGCTCTTGCAGAGCTCCGTGATTACCAGACAAACTCCCTTGCCGCATACGTCCAGAACGTCCCGTTTGCCCTTCTCCCGGAAATTAACAACGGTAAACCCACCGCAGACCCCGTGTCCGGTTATAGTGACGCTTCCAGAAGCGCCGGTTATGTGGGAAGGATACGCTATAACTATGATGAACGTTACCTGGCCGAATTCACCGGCAGGTATGACGGTTCCTACAAGTTTGCAGGAATGACCAAGACAAGATGGGGATTCTTCCCTTCGGCCTCCCTTGGCTGGAACCTGTCCAAGGAGCAGTTCCTCCAGAACGCTGGTTTCCTTGACAATCTCAAACTCAGGGCTTCCGTGGGTCTTCTTGGTAACGACGGCGTGTCTCCGTACATGTTCCTCAGTAAGTATGCCCTTGGCACCAAGGTGGTGTATCCCGGCGGTTCCGCAGTTCCGTCATATTACACCAGCGGCATTCCCAACAAGGACCTCAGCTGGGAAAAGACCCTTTCATGGAATATCGGCCTTGATTTCTCCCTCTGGAACGGCCTTCTGGGAGGTGAAATTGACGCCTTCTACAATTATACGTATGACATCCTCTCCTACAACGGAGGCGGTCACCCGGATTCAATGGGCGGCTATTTCCCCACATACGTGAACGGCAACGCAATTGATGCAAAGGGTATAGACGTGCAGCTGAGCCACCGCAACCGCTTCAACCTTGGCGGCAAGCCTTTCTTCTATGAGGTTGTGGGCACGCTCACTTACTCAAAAACCCGCTGGCTGAAGTACAACGATGACCCTAATGTCCCTGAGTGGCAGAAGGTTAGCGGCACCACGTACGGCTCCCACTGGGGCTGGCTGGCCGAAGGCCTTTACAAGAGTGAGGAAGAAATTGACAACAGCGCCTGGTACGGCACACGTCCCAATATTGGAGACATCAAGTATACGGACCTTAACGGTGATGGCCAGATAGACTGGCAGGACCGCGGAATCTTTGGAAAGAGCAACCGTCCGGAGCTCACCTTCGGCCTCAATCTTAACGTGGGCTGGAACGGCTTTGACATGAACCTCCAGTTCACCGGCGGCGCCCTTTTCCAGGTTTCAATGACCGGTACCTATTTCAACGACAACGACGACGACACCATCTGGACCAAGACCTTCAAGGAGGGCGGCAACTCACCGCTGTTCCTCATTGAGAACGCCTACAGCCTGGATAACCCGGAGGGAACCTTCCCCCGCCTTACCCTTGGCAATACAGGTCACGGCGGAGACAACGGCCTGTCCTCCAGCTTCTGGTGGAAGGACGGCAAGTACGTGCGTCTCAAGACCGCCCAGATAGGTTATACCATTCCCCAGAAGATTACAAAACGCTTTGGCGTGGAATCTCTGAGAATCTTTGTGGAGGGTAACAACCTCTTTACCATAGACGGCCTGCCTGAGGGAATAGACCCTGAATCACCTGGCGTGAACAACGGCTATTATCCCCAGCAGCGCAACATCCTTGGCGGAATAAGCATCACCCTTTAAAAGAATTGCCTTATGAAAAAGATTGTTCTCATTCTTTCACTTGTAGGCGTTCTTTCCGCCTGCAACAAATTCCTGGACATGACTCCCCGTGACAGCATATCGGACAAAGTTATGTGGGCAAACACGGAGAGCGCGGAATATGCCGTAAACAGCATCTACTCATACGCCTATGACATCTACGCCAGCTGGCCCAGCGGCGTGGGGATGACGGAGTCCTTTACGGACATGTTCAAGTACGGGTCATATAACAATTTCGCCTTCTGCATAATCCCCAGCTGGGTGGCATACGGCGGAAGCACCCTTACCAACAACTTTGTGGACGTTTACCTTGGCGCCTGGAGCTCCCTTTACGGGGCTATCCGCCGCACCAATGAAGCCATCTCCAACCTCAAGGAGCTTGGAACCGGACTCCCGGAAGCGGACCAGACAAGGCTTATGGCCGAACTCAGGCTTATGCGCGGCTGGCTGTACTTTGAGCTCATGAAGCGTTACAAGGAGATAATAATCTACGATGAGGACCTTTCCAAGATAAGCGCAGACAAAGCCCTTTCTTCAGAGGCCGAAGGCTGGGATTTCGTGTGGAAAGACCTTGAGTTTGCCAGCCTGAACCTCCCGGAGAAGGCCCAGGCCAAAGGACGCCTTGACAGGGGCGCGGCCCTTGCCCTCATCACCCGCTCAATGCTGTATGCCGGAGAGTACCAGAGGGTCATAGACGCCGCCGATGCCCTTTCAGGGATGTACAGCCTCATGGGTTCATACGCGGAAGCATTCACAAAAGGCGTAGCTGAAGGCAATACGGAAACCATCCTCCAGTATAGCTTCTCTTATCCAGATGCCGTAACTCATGAATTTGACTTCTATTACACCCCCGGCGGAGACTACAAACTTGTAGGAGAGCAGGGCGGCGGCTACGGAACGCCCACTCAGGAGCTTGTGGAAAGCTATGAAAAGGCCGACGGTTCCGGATTCCCCGACTGGACGCCCTGGCACTCCAGCACCGTTGCAGAACCGCCATACGCTCTTCTGGAACCCCGTTTCCAGGCCACAGTCCTCTATAACGGAGCCTCCTGGAAAGGCCGCAAGATTGAACCTTATGTGGGCGGAACAGACGGCTGGTGCCAGTGGAACAAGGAGCCCAAGCCGGAAGGCCGTACCACAACGGGTTACTATCTCCGCAAACTGGTGGATGAAACCCATAATCTTGCCGAGCGAAGCCAGAGCACCCAGCATTTTGTGCTTCTCCGCTACGGTGAAGTGCTTCTGAACAAGGCCGAGGCCTGCTACCGCAACAATGATCCCGCCGGTGCCAACGCCGCCGTGAAGGAAATCCGCAGCCGTGTGGGGCTTCCTTACACTGATAAAACCGGAGACGCCCTCTGGGCCGCCATCCGTCAGGAACGCCGAGTGGAACTTGCCTTTGAGGATCACTGGTACTGGGATTTGCGCAGGTGGGGTGATTCTTCCAAAGATTATCCTACGGGCCTCAACAACTATCAGGTCCACGGACTGAAGATAGAGCCCACCGCCGTTGAAGGTCAGTTCCAATACACTTACGTGAGCGTAGACGACAAAGACCGCAACTTCCCGTCCAAGATGTACCGTTTCCCCATACCGGATTCGGAACTTAACTCCAACCGTCTTGTGAATCAATATCCAGAATGGAACTAGTTATGAAAAAAAGATATATCATACTGCTTCTTGCCGCCGTTTTACCTCTGTCCTGCCATGAGGTAGAGCACGTGGCGCCCACCGCAGACCGTCAGGGAATCACGTCCCTTACCGCTTATTTCACATCCGGTAAGTACGTAGACCAGGAGATGGGACGTCTGGAAGTAACAGATCCCACCACGGAGCGTTATGTGATTCCTATCCCTTGGTTCTTCCCGGAGGCATCGGACGACATAACAACTCCTTATATGCTCAAGGTCCGTGTGAAGGCAACCCTGCAGGCCAACTGCAAGCTAAGTCCCGCGCTTAC
>JAFZML010000091.1 GCA_017553255.1 Bacteroidales bacterium
CTCTATGGCCTTGAAATCCGCGTCCGTAAGGGTGCGGCCGTTCATGTCAACGTCATAGTAGAAGCCGTTTTCAATTGCAGGGCCGATGCCGAACTTCACGCCCGGGAAAAGGGCCTCCAGGGCCTCTGCCATAAGGTGGGACGATGAGTGCCAGAACACTTTCTTGGCTTCGTCGTCCTCCCACTTGAGAAGGCGGATCTCTACGTCCTCGGTTATGGGACGCATCACATCTATGGTTGTTCCGCGGGATGTCTCCGGCTCATCCGGGCGCTTGATATTCACTGCCAGAATCTGCTCTGCAAGACGAGGGCTTATACTCATTGCCACGTCATAACCGGTCACGCCAGCCTCAAACTGACGTACACTTCCATCCGGGAACTTAATGTTTATCATAATCTCTGTTTTTGTTATAGTCTGCAAAGATACTAATTTTTTGGCTTATATCCTGTCTTTAATCTGGTAATTGTTGCGCTCAGTGGAACTGCGGGAGACCATTTCCCCTATGAAACCGGCAAGGAAGAGCATTACGCCAAGGATGACGGCCACAAGGGCAAGGTAGAAAAGGGGCTGGTCCGTGACGGCGCGGAACTTGAGACCGTTTGCCTGATGGTAGAGCTTGGCGGCAATAATCCAGACTGTCATCACGAAGCCCACCAGGAACATCAGGATACCGCTGGTGCCAAAAAAGTGCATGGGCTTACCGCCAAAGCGTGACAGGAACCACAGGCTCATAAGGTCCAGAAGGCCGTTTACAAAGCGGCTCATACCAAACTTGGACTTGCCGTACTTGCGTTTCTGGTGATGGACGGGCTTCTCTCCAATCTTTGTAAATCCGGCATTCTTTGCAAGGTAAGGGATGTAGCGGTGCATCTCACCGTACACCTCTATATTCTTTACAACCTCCTTGCGGTAGGCCTTGAGGCCGCAGTTCATGTCGTGAAGCTTGATGCCGGTGACCTTGCGGGCGGTCCAGTTGTAGAGTTTGGAAGGAAGGTTCTTTGTAAGGGCGTTATCCTTACGCTTTTTCTTCCAGCCGGAAACAAGGTCATAGCCTTCTTCACGGATCATACGGACCATCTCCGGGATTTCCTCCGGGGAATCCTGTAGATCGGCATCCATTGTGACCACAATGTCCCCTTCCGCCGCTGCAAAGCCTTCATACAGGGCTGCCGATTTTCCGTAGTTCCGGCGGAAACGGATGGCCTTCACGGGATTCCCGGTCCCTGCCGGGAATGACGAAATCACCTTCCAGGAGTCATCCGTGGAACCGTCGTCCACGAAGATGATCTCATAGGTGAAGCCTTCAAGCGCCTTCTCTATCCAGGCCTTCAGTTCCGGGAGGGAATCGGCCTCATTGTAAAGGGGTATGATTATAGAAAGGTCCATAACTGGGTTATTGTTCTTCTGGAGAGTCCTGGTTATCGTCCTTGGGAGGGAAGCCCCCGAAGAGTTTCTGAAGGAAGATATAGCGGGACATAATTGATGCGAGGATACTGCCGTAAAGGAAGCAGTACAGCCACTGGAAAATGAAGGTGAGGAGCGGAAGTTTATCCATTGCGCCCTCCACGGCGTCACGGTCACTGGAGAGGAGCTGCATCCCGCTCATCATCTGGTCTACCATGGTGTCAATGGCCTCTGCGGGCATTTTCAGAATGATGAATGCCTGGGCCGATGCAAGGATAAGTCCGCTGAGGAACGCCGCCCTTCTACCTAACTTATACGTATCCTCTATCTTTACGCCCTCAAATTTGTCACGGAAGCGGAGCATCACCTCCTTCATAAGGAGGATGCACCCAAAGAATTCCACCGCCCAGAGAATGATTGCCGCCGCCTGGATAAGGAAACTGCTGCCACTGAGGGCCGCCAGTTCCTTCAGTACCAGGCACGCAACAGACACTGCCCCAAAGAGCAGTCCGGCCTTTGCGGCCTCATTCCATATGGTTGTGTTGTCTGCTTTCATATAGCCTACAAAGATAAGCATTTTTGCGTAAAGGTAAAACGAAGAAGCCCCGGTCCATTTCTGGACTGGGGCTTCCGAAAAACCGCAGCGACTTACTCTCCCAACTGGTAGGTCAGTACCATCAGCGCGACTGAGCTTAACTTCTCTGTTCGGAATGGGAAGAGGTGGTTCCTCAGTGCTATAACCGCGGCAATATGTTACTTGAGAGAATATTTCAAGGAAGCTCTTGATAGAAGCTCATTTCATTCAGCGTATTTTTCTCTTAAGAGAAAGTCTCTCGGGCTATTAGTACAGGTCTGCTGAGGCCGTCACCGACCTTACACATCCTGCCTATCAACGTGGTAGTCTCCCACGACCCTCAAGGGAAAACTCATCTTGGAGACGGCTTCGCGCTTAGATGCTTTCAGCGCTTATCCTGACCCAACGTGGATACCCGGCGGTGCAGCTGGCGCCACAACCGGTATGCCAGAGGTTGGTCCGACCCGGTCCTCTCGTACTAAGGTC
>JAFZML010000092.1 GCA_017553255.1 Bacteroidales bacterium
TCGGCAAAGCTTTCATAGGGCATCATCTGGAGGTTGGCTCTGTCATTGTCCAGGAAATACCAGTCAAGTTCCCCGGTTGCAAAGAGTTCCTTACGCAGCTGCACGGCGTTTTCAAAGTCACAGTAATAGCAGCGGCGGATGGTACGGTTGATTATGCCAGTATGCTTCTTGCCAAGGTTGGAGTATTCTCCGGCGCGGATGCGCAGCATGCTGTTCATGGGGGTGATGTCAAACCAGCACTTTACATCATACATGTCACGGAACTCCCTGATGAGGGAACCATAACCATACACTAAAACAAGTGTTCCGGGTGCCTTGAGGGCTGGAATTTCCTTCTTGAAAGATGCAACCTTTCTGTCATCCATCAGGCCCCTGTATCCACCGTGATATACTTTTCCGTAAAGGAGCGTGGGGTCAATCTTTTTATCCCAGATAAGGAGAGGATCAATGATTGCGTCAATTTCCTCACCGCTTTTGAAGGTGGCGGCATAGCTGTCCACAAATTCAACCTTGAATCCAAAGACGTCGCATTCCCTGGCCAGAAGGCTTACCAGAAGGTCCCATTTGGTTGTGGTGTAACCGTCAAAGGCCACAATTGCGCCTTCCTTTTCCACCTTGGGCGCTATTGCCGTCATGAAGTGCTTGGCAACCACCTGATTGCCTCCCGCAACAATTGATTCTATTGTTTTTTGGCTCAGTTCCGGGCGGTTCACGGGTTTAGGGTCGTGAAACGGGAACGGATTGTACATGAAACTCATAACAATTTTCTTTTACTGCTCCTAACGTGCATAAAACAAGTGACGTTAAGCGCATTTTGGGCCGATTTTGCTCCTAACGTGCACAAAATATAGGACGTTAGGCGCATGTGTCAGTTATTGTATGCTATAGTATTCAAATCCCATTATTGCGGCAAGGTCTTCAAGCTGGGCGCGGCAGTCACCGTCCACAATGGCGTAGTGCTGTGTTGCGCCAATGCGGAGAACCTGCTCCCATAGCTGTTTCACGGGGACAACAGGGCGGAAGATAGTGTGGCTGTAGGTTGCCAGAAGGTGCTTTTTGGCGCTCTGGGGAGTGTCTTTCTCAGAGAGGCTTTCTGCGAGGAAAGTGATGAGCTTGTACTTGCCGTCTTCTTCATAGAGGCCCGCTACGGTCTTGAGACCGGGGCTTATGCGATACCAGGCAAAAGGTGCTCCGGCGTACTTCCAGGAGGTTTTTGCAAAGCGGACGTCACGGGAAATAATTACGTTGTCCTGCCATGCTGGGTCATTGTGGTCATTTGGACCGGCGTGGCCGCCTGCGAAGGTGCCATAATCGTTCTCAATGTGGAACGGCTCAATGAAATTGACGTTCTTTCCGGTGAGGAGCTTGAGGATATAGGTGGCAAGGCCAGCGCCTATATCGGCCTCGGGGACCAGTACGCTCACGTTTTCGTTGAACCACTGGGGGTAGAAGCCTGCGCGGCAGCCGGCGGTGCGGAATGTGGCCTGGTCAATGTCATTGTACACAAAGCAGTCTATGTCATTCTTCTGGGCCATTTTCTTGATGGCAAGGGTGGCCCTCACGCAGCCAAGGAGTTTGTCGTCCTCTACATCAGGCATCACCTTATATTTGGAAGTGAGCTCAAGGGCGTATTCCTGGACCTCCGTATCAGAGAGCTTTTCTATCTCTGCGCCGTAGTCTGAATACGGGAGATAATGGATTTCCGGGCCTATTTTGGTGAAGAGGTCATAGTTGTCGAAATAGGTGCTCCACATGGCCTCGTTCATGTTGGCCATGAGGCCCACGTTGGAGTTCCTTAATATTGAGCGTACGCGCGCTGCTGCTGCAAAAGTACGAACCTTCTCCGTGATTTCCTCACGGGTTCCCATGACGGTTTTGACGCCGCTCCGGGGAACGCGCTTAA
>JAFZML010000093.1 GCA_017553255.1 Bacteroidales bacterium
GCGCCTCCTTGCCGCCCGTATCCGCCTGGGAGAGCTTGACGGTAACAATGCCCCCTGGGAGCATCTGGCCGATGATATCGTCGAAGGTCCGGAGCATCTGGCCCTTGCCCGCAAGATGGCTCAGGAGTCTCTGGTGCTGCTCACAAACAACGGCATCCTTCCCCTTGCTGCCGATGCCTCCGTCGCCCTCGTCGGCCCCAATGCCGATGACCGCGAAATGCTCTGGGGCAACTACAACCCCATCCCGGACCAGACCGTCACCCTTGCCGATGCCCTCCGCTCCCGCGTCCCAGACCTCAAAGTCCTGAATGGCTGCCAGCTTGTTGAAGGCGCCCCTGAAAAGGATTTGCTCAAGCAGTTGGAAGGCGTTGATATTGTGATATTTGCGGGCGGTATATCGCCCCGTATAGAGGGAGAGGAAATGCCAGTAGACCTGCCCGGATTCAGGGGAGGTGACCGCACGGATATCGAACTCCCGGCAGTCCAGAGGGAACTCTTAGCCAGCCTTCATGCCGCCGGCAAAAAGGTGGTCCTTGTGAACTTCTCCGGCTCCGCCATGGGTCTTGAACCGGAAACCCGTTCTTGCGACGCCATCCTCCAGGCCTGGTACCCCGGAGAGGAAGGCGGAAACGCCATTGCCGATGTCCTCTACGGCGAGGTATCTCCTTCCGGCAAGCTCCCGGTGACGTTCTACCGCAATATCGGCCAACTGCCTGATTATGAGGATTACGCAATGAAAGGCCGCACCTACCGTTATTTCGAAGGCGACCCTCTGTTCCCATTTGGCTACGGTCTCAGTTACACTACATTTGAATACGGCGAGGCCCGCGTAAAGGGACGCAAGCTGGAGATCCCGGTCACTAATACCGGCTCCGTATACGGGGAAGAGGTCGTTCAGTTGTATGTCCGCCGTCCTGCCGATGTTAACGGCCCCGCAAAGAGTCTCCGCGGCTTTGCCCGCGTAGGAATCCAGCCTGGAGAAACCGCCACGGTTATTTTCAAGCTCACCCCGGAGACCTTCCTGGCCTGGGCAGAGGACGATCAGGATGTGATTCCTCTCAAGGGTTCCTGGGAGCTTCTGTACGGCGGAAATTCCGCAGATTTGCATATTGTCGAATATATTTGGAAATAAGGGAAAAAGTTCTTATCTTTGCCGTCCAAAATTGTTAACAGTTTAGATTTTACGTAAAATGAAGAAAGGAATTCATCCCGAAACCTACCGTCTTGTAGCTTTCAAGGATATGTCGAACGACACCGTCTTCGTCACCCGTTCCTGCGCCCCTTCAAAGGAAACCCTCGTGGTTGAAGGCGTAGAGTACCCGCTGGTGAAGCTGGAAATTTCCAACACTTCTCATCCTTTCTACACTGGAAAGGTGAAGCTTGTGGATACCGCCGGTCGTGTGGATATGTTCTACCAGAGATACAAGAGCCGCAAGAAATAATCTTGCTACATATAGGTCAAAAGAGGCGCGCATACAGTATGCGGCCTCTTTTTTTGTTTTTTGGTGTCAAAATACTATATTTGTATCTTACAACCTGAACCTGACCCAACCCGCGTAGAATGACGTTAATATGGCGGAGAGAACTTTAATCGACAAATCCGGTCTTGCACAGGCCTTCGGATTCAAAGGTACAGCTGGAAAATGGCTTTCCGGCATCTTGTACCACGTATTGGAGTTGAATAAAGTCAACACCACTTTCTCCAATTCTGCAGATCATGACGGCCCTGATTTTTCTGACGGGTGCCTTAAAGATATGGGAATATCCTACACCTACTCCAAGGAGCAGTTGGAGCATATTCCTGCAGAGGGCGGCTTCATTACCGTATCCAATCATCCCTTCGGCGGTCCTGACGGGCTCATCCTTAATGCCATTATCGGCAGGAAAAGGCCCGATTACAAGATTATTACCACCTTCATTCTTGCCACGATTCCCACGCTTAAGAACTGGTTTATCCCGGTGGATAATTTCACCTCCGGCAAGGCCAGGAGTGTCTCCGGTATCCGCGCTGCGCTGCAGCATCTGGCAGGCGGTGGCTGCCTTGGCTTGTTCCCCGCCGGGGAGGTTGCAACCTGGCAAAGTGGCAAGGACCGCACGGCTCTGGGCAAGAAAAAAGTGGTTGAGGATAAGCCTTGGGCCGATAATATTACCAAACTCATCGTCAAGAGCGGCCTTCCGGTTATTCCCGTGTATTTTGAAGGCGGTAATTCCAAACAATTCCACAGGCTTGGGCGCATCCATCCCATACTTCGTACCGTGAGGCTAGTGCATGAGATGCACAAGAAAAATGGCACAATGGTTCAGGTAAGAATCGGCCAGCCCATCAGCGTCAAGGAGATGGAGGGTATGGATATCCCCACTTTGGGCCGATACCTTCGCAGCCGCACTTACGCCCTTGAGGCCCAGTGCCACCAGAAGGCTTCTTCCGCCGCCGCTTCGCCTGTAGTGATGCAGGATGTGGCTCCCGTATCGGATATGGAACTTGTCCGCAAGCAGGTGGCTGCAATTGAAGACAAAGCCCTGTTCCAGTCCGGTGACTACAAGGCCTTCCTGATCAAGGATACGGACGCTCCGGAGCTCATGCGGGAGGTATACCGCCTTCGCGAAGAGACTTTCCGCGCCGTTGGTGAAGGCACCGGAAACGCTTTGGACACAGACGCTTACGACACCTGGTATCGGCACCTCATCCTTTGGCATATTCCCAACGGGGAAGTGGCCGGCGCATATAGAATCGGCCTTGGAGAAGAGATTTATAAGGCCAAGGGTATGGACGGTTTTTACACGGTCAGCCTTTTGAACTTCGGCCCC